>NZ_BAAAUD010000009.1:0-87754 GCF_039533765.1 Streptomyces enissocaesilis
CTCCGGGCTTTCGTTTCCGTATTTCGTGTTCCCGACTCTATCAGACACTTTCGTGTCCGACTTCCCCGGTCGCCTTCCAGTTCCCCGCTTCCGCGTTTCCCTTTCGGCGTGGTCACTACTTTAGCGGATTTCCCTTGCGGCTCATAATCGAGACGGCGGGACGGAATTCGGGCATGCCGAAAACGAACCCGTCAGGGAAATCGTAGGTAGTGGGTTGGCCGCTTCGGGGCGCTCTGGGTGGGGCTGAAAGCCCGTACCGACAGCAGTGCCCGTCTCAAGCGGCTCGGACTACGTTAGGTGTCCGTCGAGTCCGCGTCAAGTTCGTCGGTGGCGTGGCTTGTGAGCCCTGAAAGGACTCACCGTGGGGTCGCCGCTGATCCAGAAACGCCAGGGATGGTCGGCGCCCTCGCCGCCCACGCCGGTACGTGGGCCGTTCTTCACCAGGTCAGTGGGGGCGGGCGTGCCGTGCAGTACGGAGAGAGGGGACTCGGGGCCGGCGCAGAGGTCGGTGCCGTCCAGGGTGCGGTCGATGGCGAGTCCCGTGGCGAGGCGTGCCGGGCCTTTGGCCAGTTCGTTGTCGTTCCGGGCCGAGAGTCGTCGCTTGCGCACGAACTCGTGGCCGCTCGTCACCTCTCCTCCGCGCAGGAGGACACCGCTCGCTTTGCCCTCCTGGCCGCAGACCAGGTTCAGGCTGAACCACATGCCGTAGATGAAGTAGACGTACGCGTGGCCGGGCGGGCCGAACATGGATGCGTTGCGCGGGGTCTTTCCGCGGTAGGCGTGCGATCCGGGGTCTCCCTGGCCGTCGTATGCCTCGACCTCGGTGATGCGGAGTTCGATCGGGCCGTCGTCGGTCAGTCGCACGAGAGTGCGTCCCAGGAGGTCGGGGGCGACCTCCAGTACGGGGCGGTCGAAGAACGTCCTGCTGAGCGGCGTACGGTCGGGATCCTTGATCATGCCCTCCGAGCGTACTGGAAGCCATCTGTTCGGGCAGATGGTCACACGGCGTGTGCTTTGCCAGGGTGGGGGCGCGGAACCGGGTGCAGGGCTTCCGCGTTCGTAGTGGTCAGAACCTAAAGAATCTGGGGAGTAGGACATGGGCTTCAAGAAGTTGCTCGCGAGTCTGGGTGCCGGTGGCGCGTCGGTGGAGACGGTGCTGACCGAGGCGAACGTCGTGCCTGGTGGTGTGGTGCAGGGCGAGGTGCGCATTCAGGGCGGCTCGGTCGATCAGCAGATCGAGGGGCTCTCCGTCGGGCTGCAGGCGCGCGTCGAGGTCGAGGGCGGTGACCAGGAGGTCAAGCAGGACATCGAGTTCACGAAGCAGCGGCTCGGTGGTGCCTTCGAGGTGAAGGCGGGCGCGGTGCACGTGGTGCCGTTCAGCCTGGAGATTCCCTGGGAGACCCCGATCACCAGCATCGCCGGTCAGCAGCTGCACGGCATGAACATCGGCGTCACGACCGAGCTGGAGATCGCGCGGGCCGTGGACTCGGGCGACCTGGACCCGATCAATGTGCACCCCCTGCCGGCGCAGCAGGCGATTCTCGACGCCTTCGTACAGCTGGGCTTCCGCTTCAGGAGCGCGGACATGGAGCGTGGCCACATCCGGGGGACGCGTCAGCGGCTGCCCTTCTACCAGGAGATCGAGTTCCAGCCGCCGCAGCAGTACCGCGGGCTCAACCAGGTCGAGCTGACCTTCGTCGCGGACGACCGCGAGATGGATGTCGTCCTGGAGATGGACAAGAAGCCGGGGCTCTTCAGTGAGAGCAGCGACTCCTACCGGGCCTTCAAGGTCGGGCTGAACGACTTCCAGGGAACCGACTGGGTGGCTTACCTCAATCAGTGGCTTGCCCAGGTCGGCGGTCAGCGCAACTGGCTCTAGGCTCGGGAGCTGTCAGGTAGCCGCACAGTCCACATCGGAGGTTCAGACGTGTCCGAGGCGAAGAGGCCGCCGCTTCCCCATGACTTCCATCCGCCGGTGCCCTCGTTCACGGTGGTGAGTGAGGACGTCGCGGACGGGGCGGTGCTGAAGGACGCCCAGGTGTACGCGGCCGGCAACACGTCGCCGCATTTGCGGTGGGAAGGATTTCCCGCCGGGACGAAGAGCTTCGCCGTGACGTGCTTCGATCCCGACGCCCCGACCGGCAGTGGGTTCTGGCACTGGACCGTGTTCGACATTCCTGCGTCGGTCACGGAGCTGCCGGCCGGGGCGGGCAGCGAGAAGTTCGAGGGATTGCCGGAGGGCTCGGTGCAGGCCCGTAACGACTACGGGACGAAGGACTTCGGCGGGGCCGCCCCGCCGGCCGGTGAGCGGCACCGCTACGTGTTCACCGTGTACGCGGTGGACACGGAGGAGCTCGGGCCCGACGCCGACACCTCTCCCGCCGCTGTGGGGTTCAATCTGCGGTTCCACACGCTCGGGCGTGCGCAGCTGGTCGCCGAATACGAGGCCCCCGCGGCGAGTTGACCGTTCACTTTCTGTTTGCCCGTCCCCGGTCTTGGAAGAGATCAGGGACGGGCATCTTTTTATTGCGTTGTCCATCTCGGTGTGCCCGGTCAGAGTTGATCCAAGCCCGCCACGAGGCGGGCCGGCGCAGGGAGGGTGGGCGGGATGCGGGACACGCTGGTACTGAACGCGAGCTTCGAGCCGCTGTCTACGGTGACGCTGAACCGGGCGGTGGTGCTCGTCCTGCAGGACAAGGCCGTTGTCGAACAGGCCCGCCCCGGACTGCTGATGCGCGCGGCCGCCGTGGAGCTTCCGGTGCCGCAGGTGATCAGGCTCTGCCGGTACGTCCGGGTGCCCTTCCGAAGACAGGCACCGTGGTCGAGGCGCGGTGTGCTCATACGGGACCAGCACCGGTGCGCGTACTGCGGGCGGCGGGCTACCACCGTCGATCATGTGATACCGAAAGCCCAGGGCGGCGGGGACGGCTGGCTGAATACGGTGGCGTCCTGCGCGGAGGACAATCACCGCAAGGCGGACCGTACGCCGGAGGAGGCGGGCATGCCGTTGCTGCGGCGGCCGTTCGTGCCTTCGCCCGCCGACGCGATGCTGCTGTCGCTGGGGGCGAACGAGTGGTTCGCCCTGCCGGGCGGGGTCTCCCCCGCCCGGACGGAGCCGAGGCACCGGGGAGAACTGGCGCAGTCCGCGTAGGCGCCCGGAGGGGTGAGCCCGCCTTCGTCAGGAGGCGGGCTTCTGTATGTCAGCGCAGTACCAGCTGGACGATCGCGACGGTGCCCACGGCCACGATCAGAGCGCGCAGGGCGGTCGGTGGCAGGCGGCGGCCGATCTTGGCGCCGAGCTGGCCGCCGAGCGTGGAGCCGGCGGCGATGAGCGCGACGGCGGTCCAGTCGAACTCCGCGGCGAAGAGGAAGAAGACCGCGGCGACGCTGTTGACGATCGCGGCGAGGACGTTCTTGGTGGCGTTCAGGCGTTGCAGGGTGTCGTTGAGCAGCATGCCCATGAGGGCGACGTAGATGATTCCCTGCGCCGCGGTGAAGTAGCCGCCGTACACGCTGGCGAGCAGAAGGCCCGTGATGAGGAGCGGGCCGCCGTCGGGGTCGGGGGCGGCGTCGGAGCCGTTGCGCTCGCGGCGGCGCTGGACGGCCCGGGTGATACGGGGCTGGAGGACCACCAGGACCAGGGCGAGGCCGACCAGGACCGGCACGATCGTCTCGAAGGCGTCCGCCGGCAGTGCGAGGAGCAGTACGGCTCCGCAGAGGGCTCCGGCGGCGGTGGCCGCGCCCATGCGCAGGATGCGGCGGCGCTGGCCGGTGAGTTCCTTGCGGTAGCCGATGGCACCGCTGATCGAGCCGGGGATCAGGCCGAGGGCGTTGGAGACGGTGGCGGTCACCGGCGGCAGGCCGGTGGCGAGGAGGACCGGGAAGGTGATGAGGGTCCCGGAACCGACCATGGTGTTGATGGTCCCGGCGCCCACGCCCGCGGCGAAGACGGCGAACATCTCCCAGATGGTCACGGTGTGCCTCTCGTGCATGATCGGTGTGCCGAGCAACGATCATGCACGAGATGGGTGCGCGTCAGTCGACGGGGGGGTCCTGGCGGCGCTCCTGGCCCGTGTTGAAGCCCGGGGCGCCACCGCTGAAGTTGCCGAAGGCGCCGCTGAGGCCCTTGAGCGCGTCGCCGATCTCGCTGGGCACGATCCAGAGCTTGTTGGCATCGCCCTCGGCGATCTTCGGGAGCATCTGGAGGTACTGGTACGAGAGGAGCTTCTGGTCCGGGTCGCCCGCGTGGATCGACTCGAAGACCGTACGGATGGCTTGGGCCTCGCCCTCCGCGCGCAGCGCGGACGCCTTGGCCTCGCCCTCCGCGCGCAGGATCGCGGACTGCTTCTCGCCCTCGGCGGTGAGGATCGCGGACTGCCTGATGCCCTCGGCGGTGAGGATCGCGGCGCGCTTGTCGCGGTCGGCGCGCATCTGCTTCTCCATCGAGTCCTGGATGGAGGTGGGGGGCTCGATCGCCTTGAGCTCGACGCGGTTGACGCGGATGCCCCACTTGCCGGTGGCCTCGTCGAGGACGCCGCGCAGCGCCGCGTTGATCTCCTCTCGGGAGGTCAGGGTCCGCTCCAGGTCCATGCCGCCGATGATGTTGCGCAGCGTGGTGACGGTGAGCTGCTCGATCGCCTGGATGTAGCTGGCGACTTCGTACGTCGCGGCGCGGGCGTCGGTGACCTGGTAGTAGATGACGGTGTCGATGTTGACCACCAGGTTGTCCTGGGTGATCACCGGCTGGGGCGGGAAGGGCACGACCTGTTCGCGGAGGTCGATCCGGTTGCGGATCGAGTCGATGAACGGGACGACGATGTTCAGTCCCGCGTTGAGGGTGCGGGTGTAGCGGCCGAAGCGCTCCACGATGGCGGCGCTGGCCTGTGGGATGACCTGGATCGTCTTGATCAGGGCGATGAAGACCAGCACCACCAGAATGATCAGGACGATGATGACGGATGACATCGCGTTTCCCGTGCCCTTCGTATCGTGCTTCTCGGGAGACCGGCCAGGTCGTGTGCGGACGATCTGATGATCAATCTTCCCAGAACACGAGCCGGTGTGCGGGGTGTTCGGCTCACATGACCACTGCCGTTGCTCCGTCGATCTCGATGACGTCGACCTGCCGGCCCGGTTCGAAGGTCTGGTCGGCGTCGTAGGACCGGGCCGACCAGACCTCGCCCGCCAGTTTGATCCGGCCGCCGCTCCCGTCGACCCGTTCGAGCACGACCGCCTGACGTCCCCTCAGGGCGTCGATTCCGGTGGCGTGTTGGGGGCGTTCGGAGCGGTGCCGGGCCGCTATCGGGCGTACCACCGCGATGAGCGCGACCGAGACGGCGACGAAGACCAGTACCTGCGCGACCACACCGCCGCCCAGGCTCGCGGTCACGGCGCCGGCGACCGCGCCCGCCGACAGCATTCCGAATTCGGGCATCGCCGTCACCACGAGCGGGATTCCCAGCCCGACGGCGCCGATCAGCCACCACACCCATGCGTCGATGTCCACGTGGTCATGGTAGGCGCGGGGAGTCTTCGCGGACAGGGCGCGAGCGGGCCGCGGGCGGAACGCGGCCCGGGCGTGGGCGGGTCAGCCGAGCGGCAGGCCCTGGGCCGTCCAGCGGTCGGACCTGCGCTCGACGACGAGCGGCAGGCCGAAGCAGAGGGAGAGGTTGCGGGAGGTCAGTTCGGTCTCCACGGGGCCCGCGGCGAGGACCTTGCCCTGACGGATCATCAGGACGTGGGTGAAGCCGGGGGCGATCTCCTCGACATGGTGCGTCACCATGATCATCGAGGGGGCGTACGGGTCGCGGGCGAGGCGGCCGAGGCGGCGGACGAGGTCTTCGCGTCCGCCGAGGTCGAGACCGGCAGCGGGCTCGTCGAGGAGCAGCAGCTCGGGGTCGGTCATCATCGCGCGGGCGATCATGGTGCGCTTGCGCTCGCCCTCGGAGAGCGTGCCGAACTTCCGGTCCAGGTAGTCGGTCATACCGAGGCGGTCGAGGAAGGCGCGGGCACGCTGCTCGTCGACTTCGTCGTAGTTCTCGTGCCAGGTGGCGGTCATGCCGTACGCCGCGGTGAGCACCGTCTGGAGGACAGTCTGGCGCCTGGGCAGCTTGTCGGCCAGCGCGATGCCGGCCATGCCGATGCGGGGGCGGAGCTCGAAGACGTCGGTGCCGGGGCTGCCGAGCGTCTCGCCGAGGACCTTGGTGGTGCCGGTGGACGGGAAGAGGTAGCTGGAGGCGACGTTCAGCAGGGTGGTCTTGCCGGCGCCGTTCGGGCCGAGGATGACCCAGCGCTCGCCTTCCTTGACCGACCAGGAGACGTCTTCCACCAGAGCGCGTCCGTCGCGGACCACGGATACGTCCACCAGCTCCAGTACATCGCTCATGAGCGCGTTGTCTCCCCATGCAGTCTCGAGAATGTTGGGTGTGCCTGTGGGCACAGCTCCCAGGGAAAACCTACGCCACCGGTCGGGCGGTCCGGCCCCTAGGTCCCATTCCCTAGGCTGGGTCCATGCTTTCCGAACCTCGCTCAGGACGACTGGCCGCATGGGGAAACGCCCTTTTGGCCGGACTTGTTTCGCCGGATCACGTGGCGCTCGCCATTGTCGGGGAGGACGCGGTGCACCGGGTGGAAGGTGTGCCCGGGGAGGCGGGGCCGGTCGGTCTCACGCTGGCCCTGGGGCGGTTGCGCGCGCTGGGCGTGACGGGGTTCCGGGTGGCGCTGCCCGCGCCCGGGCATCCGCTGGGGCTCAGTGGGCCGCCGGAGTTCAACGCGCGGGCGCTGGACGCGGAGGAGGCGGTGGTCTGCTCGGGGGCGGCGCTGGGGCTGGTGCCGGAGGTGTACGAGGCGGGGCCGGCCGGGGACGTGCACGTCGAGGTGGTGTGGCACTGCCTGCCCGTACGGGAGGCGCCACCTGCTGATGTGCCCTCGCTCGGGGAGGCGGAGCGGGAGCTGGCGGAGGCGCTGCGGGACGCGACGGCGGTGCTCTCGCGGCTCGATGTGGCGGGGTCGGGCCCGGTGGCCGAGGCGGCGATCGACGCGTACCGGGCGCGGGTGGAGGGTGGCGGTGGTGAGGTGCTGGCCCCCGGGTACCCGCCGCGGGCGGTACGGGTGCTGGAACTCGCGCAGCGGGTCGGGCTGCTCGTCTCGGTGGCGTACGAGAACGGGCACGGGGGCGCGGTGAGTGCGTCCGAGATGGCGGCGCGGGGGGAGGCGCTGCGGCCGGTGGAGCGGGTGGCGCGGCGGGCGCAGGTGGCGGCGTACAACGCGTGGGTGGAGGAACGCGAGCGCCGCGAGGAGCGCTGACGAGAGCACCCTGGGTCCCGCCCCGCCGGACGGACTCCGGCGCAGCACCCCGGAGCCCGCCAGGCGCCGAGGGGTGCGAGGGGTGCGTCGAGAAGGGTGGGAGCCGGGGGCGGAACACGCGACCGGCCCCCAGGCGCGCTGTGCGCCTGGGGGCCGGTGGTCACCGCCCGAACGGGACCGGTCAGCGGTTGATGCCGTCGTTCCCGAAGGCCGGGTTGAGGACGCCGATGACGTTGACGGTGTTGCCGACAACGTTCACCGGGACGTGAACCGGGACCTGGACCAGGTTGCCGGAGCCGACGCCCGGGGACTGGACGGCCTTGCCCTGGGCGTGCGCGCCGCCGTCGGAGGCGGAGGCGACGCCGGTGCCGGCGGCGAGGAGGCCGCCCGCGACCATGGTGACGGCAGCGGCCTTCTTCAGGTTCTTCACTTCAGGATCCTCCTAGACGTCGCTGCGGCCAGCCGCCGCAGCACGTCATGAAAAACGCCCGGAGGCCCCTCGGGATGCGCCATTCGGGCGACATACACCCGACAGTATGAATCTCGGGCCGGGGCGCAGATCGTCCGCTTAACCCGTAATCCCATGTCGGACGGCCCACAGCGCCGCCTGGGTCCGGTCGGAGAGGTCCAGTTTCATCAGGATGTTCGACACGTGGGTCTTGACGGTCTTCTCGGAGAGGACCAGCGCGCGGGCGATCTCCCGGTTGGAGCGGCCGTCCGCGATCAGGGTGAGCACTTCCCGCTCCCGTTCGGTGAGCGTGCTCCCCCGGCCCGTGCCGTTGTTCCCGTCCTCCTGGGAGAGCAGGGCGCCCGCGACCTCGGGCTGGAGGAGGACATGGCCGGCGTGTACGGAGCGGATCGCGCCGGCCAGGGCGTCCGGGTCCACGTCCTTGTAGACGTAGCCCGAGGCCCCGGCGCGCAGGGCGGGTACGACGGTGCGCTGTTCGGTGAAGCTGGTGACGATCAGGACCTTGGCGGGGTTGGCGAGTTCGCGGAGCTTGCGCAGGGCGTCGATGCCGTCGGTTCCGGGCATCTTGATGTCCATGAGGACGACGTCGGGGCGGAGTTCCTCGGCCCGGGCCACGCCGTCGGCGCCGTCCGCGGCCTCCCCGACGACCTCGATGTCCTCCTGGATCTCCAGGAACGTGCGCAGGCCACGGCGTACCACCTGGTGGTCGTCGACCAGCAGGACGCGGATTCCGGTCTTTGACGGTCGTGCGGCCTCAGCCACCGGGGACCTCCATCTCGATCGTGGTGCCCTTGCCGGGCGCCGATTCCACAGTGAGCCTGCCGCCCGCGCCGCCGGCGCGGTCACGCATCGAGACCAGGCCGAGGTGACGGCCCGCTCTGCGTACGCTCTTGGGGTCGAAGCCGCTGCCGTCGTCCGTGATCCGCAGGCGGGCGCCCTGGCCGTTCTTCTCCAGTACGACGTCGACGTGGACCGCGCCCGAGTGGCGCAGCGCGTTGTGCAGGGCCTCCTGGGCGACGCGCAGGAGGGCTTCCTCCTGGGCCGCGGGCAGGGCCCGTACGCCGGAGCTGGTGAAGGTCACCCGGGCCGTGTGGGCGCGGTCCATGACCTGGATCTGGGTGCGCAGGGTGGCGATCAGGCCGTCCTCGTCGAGGGCCGCGGGGCGGAGCTCGACGACCGCGGCGCGCAGTTCGTCGACCGCCTCGGCGGCGAGCGCGGCCACCTGCTGGAGTTCGCCCTTGGCGCGGGCCGGGTCGCGGTCGACGAGGGCGGCGGCGGCCTGGGCGGTCAGGCGCAGGGAGAAGAGCTTCTGGCTCACGGCGTCGTGCAGCTCGTGGGCCAGGCGGGAGCGTTCCTCGGCGATGGTCAGCTCGCGGCTGCGCTCGTAGAGGCGGGCGTTGGTCAGGGCGATCGCGGCGTGCTGGGCGAGCATGCCGAGCAGTTCCTCGTCGTCCTCGGTGAAACCGCAGGCGCCGTCGGGCTTGGGGCAGCGCTTGTTGGCGAGGAAGAGCGCGCCGATGACCTCGTCGCCGTCGCGGATGGGCAGGCCCAGGAAGTCGGACATGTCGGGGTGCGCGGAGGGCCAGCCCTCGAAGCGGGGGTCCTTGCGCACGTCGGCGAGGCGCTCGGTGGCGGCGCCGTGCAGCATCGCGGCGAGGATGCCGTGCTGGCGGGGCAGCGGGCCGATGGCCTTCCACTGCTCCTCACTGACGCCGTCGACCACGAACTGGGCGAAGCCGCCGTGGTCGTCGGGGACCCCCAGCGCGGCGTATTCCGCGTCCAGGAGCTCACGGGCGGAGGCGACGATCGTCTTGAGGACGTCGCGCACTTCCAGGTGCCGGCTCATCGCGAGCAGTGCGGTGCTCACGGCGGTGAGGCCGGAGCGCGGGGAAGGCGTCTCCCCTGCCCGAACGGGACGGTGAGCCCGGGGGTGGTTCATGTGATCACCGTACCGGTGGGGTGCGGCGGTCGTATCGGACTCGGGGCGGCCCGGGACCGGGGCGCAGGGCGTAGGCCGAAGTGCCCTGGTGCGGTGGGGCCGGCGCAGGAGGCGCCGGGTGGGGACGGATTCCCACGGTGAGGGCGCGCCGATGCGGCGAAGGTACGGCGAAGGGGATGCCTGCCATGCCGGTTGCGCTCACCACGGGGGCCTCGCAGGGACGGGGGCGGGCGCTGGGGACGGGGCTCGCGGAGCGGGGCTGGGACCTGGTGCTGGACGCCAGGACCGGGGCCGTACTGGAGGACGCGGCGCGGGAGGCGCGCCCGTACGGGACGCGGGTGGTGGCCGTGGCCGGGGACGTCACCGACGCCGTGCACCGGGCGGAGCTGGTGGCCGCCGCGCGGGCTCGGCGGGCTGGATCTGCCGGTGAACAACGCGAGCGCACTGGGTGCGGAGCCGCTCGTGCGGCTGGAGGCGCTGCGGGCAGTGCTGGGGACGAGTGTGGTGGTGGCGCCCGGGCGCGTGCGGGAAGCGTTGCCACTGCTGCGGGAGGCGGGGGGCGGTGGTCTCGGTGGGTGCGGACGCAGCGGTGGAGGCGTACGGGACCTGGGGTGGGTGCGGGGCTTCGAAGGCGGCGCTCGACCAGCTGTCGGCGGCAGCGGCGCAGGAGGAGGCGGGAGGCGGGGCTGCGGGTGTGGGCGGTCGATCCGGGTGACATGCGGACCGGCCTGTACGCGGCGGCCGTACCGGACGACGACGCGGGGCGGCCGGAACCCGGCGCTGCGGTCCCGGCCTTCCTGCGGCCGCTCGACGAGCGGCCCGCGAGCGGCCGGTGCACGGCGTCGGCGCTCCTGGGACGGGAGGTGCAGCGGTGAAGGGAGCGGCAAGGGTGCCGGCCGTGCTCGGCGGACTGCGCGTACCGGAGGAGCCGTCGGCGCGCGTGCCCGCGGAGGAGCGCGGCTCGGGGCGTGACGATGTCCGGCTGCTGGTGTCGTGGGGTACGGAGGTCGCGCACCACGTATTCCGGGAGCCGACCGGGCTGCACGAGCCGCAGGCGCCGCATCTGCTGATGCCGGAGGCGATCGCGGGGCGGGCCGCGCCGGACCGCGGTCACGCCGAGGCGCCGAGGCATCTCTCCCTCTGGCACGAGTCGGCGACGTACCCCTCGACCACCCGGAGGAGAGCCCTCACGCTGGGCATCGCACGAGCAACTATTGGTGAGATCGCCGGAGGCTCCGTGTGAGCCCGCGCATAGGATCCACGTCACTTACGAAGGGCCCTAGTGGATGACTAAGGGGCATTTGGGCTGGGTATCGCCCAGCACCAGGCAGGTGTGCGAGGGTCCCGGTCCACTACCGGGGATCGTACGTCACACCTTTGCCACAGGATTTTGCGGACGCTAACAATGGCTGCCGTCGCACCGACTCCGCGGCTTCCGCTACTCGAAGAGGTACGTCTGCATGTCCGCTTTCCGCGCTCTTGGTCATGGTCGTCTGAACAAGAACCACAAGTTCTCGATCGCCGGTGTCGCCACTCTCGGCGCCGCCGCCCTCACGTTCTCACTCGTCCCGGGCAACGCATCCGCCGAGGCCGACACGCAGACCGTCGCCGCCGCCCCGGTGGCATGGTCGGCGGCCGCCGGCAGCGCCCAGGCCAAGACGGTGCACACGAGCATCACGCAGCAGCAGGTCGGCGCCGACCGGATGGCCAAGGCCGTGGCCGACGCGAGGGCGAAGGCCGACGCGAAGGTGGCGGCGGCCGCCAAGGCCAAGGCCGACGCCAAGGCCGCGGCTCAGGCCAAGGTGAAGGCCGCGGCCGAAGCGAAGGCCGCGGCGAAGAAGCGCGCCGACGAGCAGGCGGCCGCGAGCCGCGCCGCCGCGCGCAAGCCGGTCTACGCCAACAACCTGGACGGCTGGATCCGCGAGTCGCTGGCCATCATGAAGAAGCACGGCATCCCCGGTACGTACGAGGGCCTGCACCGCAACATCATCCGCGAGTCCTCCGGCGACCCGCGCGCGATCAACAACTGGGACATCAACGCCCAGAACGGCATCCCGTCGAAGGGCCTGCTCCAGGTCATCAAGCCGACCTTCGACGCGTACCACATCCCCGGTACGCCGCACGACCAGTACCACCCGGTCGCCAACATCACCGCCGCCGCCAACTACGCGGCCGACCGGTACGGCTCCATCGACAACGTCGACAGCGCCTACTGAGACTGACTGAGACCGACTGACACGAGCGGGACATGCGGGAAGGGCGGCACCTTGTGAGGTGCCGCCCTTCCGGCGTTCGTCGCGCGCCGTACCGCGGTACCGGCGCGCCCGTTACTTGCGCATGACCTCGGGCTCGTGGCGGCGCAGCAGGCGCACCACCACGAAGCCGCAGAGGAGGCCGATGCCGAGCAGTACGCCCATGTCGGCCGTCCACTGGCCGGCGGTGTGGTTCCACAGGGCGTCGAGGTTGTCCGGGTCCCAGGGCGCGACGACGTTGAGCTGCGCCGTGGTACCCAGGGCGGCGACGGCCCAGCGCGACGGCATCAGCCAGGCGACCTGCTCGATGCCGGGGCTGTCGTGGAGCTGGAAGAGGACACCGGTGAAGACGAGCTGGACGATCGCGAACATGACCAGCAGCGGCATGGTCTTCTCGGCGGTCTTCACCAGGGCGGAGATGACCAGGCCGAACATCATCGAGGTGAATCCGAACGCGCTGATGACCAGGGTCATCTCGACGACCGGGTACTCCTCGAAGAGGACACCCTCGGCCGGCAGCTTCGCGCGGGCGCCGAAGCCGATCGCCGCGAGGATCACGCCCTGCAGGGCGGTGATCGCGCCGAGGACGATGACCTTGGACATGAGGTACGCCGAACGGGAGAGGCCGGTGGCCCTTTCCCGCTCGTAGATGACCCGTTCCTTGATGAGCTCACGGACGGAGTTGGCGGCGCCGGAGAAGCAGGCGCCGACCGCGAGGATCAGCAGGATCATGCCGGCGTCCTTGTTGATCAGCCTGTTCCTCTCCGGGCCGAAGCCCAGACCGCTGTCCGCCGGGATCACGGTGCTGACGATGCCCAGCACCGCCGGGAGGATCAGCATGAGGCCGATGAAGCCCTTGTCGGAGACGATCACCGACACGTAGCGGCGGATCAGGGTCCACAGCTGTGAGCCCCAGCTCTGCGGCTTGGGCGGACGCATCTGCTGCGGGGACGGCATGTGTACGGGCTGTGCGGCGACGGCGTCGATGTCCGCGGCGTACATCTGGTAGTGCTGGGAGCCGCGCCAGCGGCCCGCCCAGTCGTAGTCGCGGTAGTTCTCGAAGGCGGAGAAGACGTCGGCCCAGGTGGTGTAGCCGAAGAAGTTCAGGGCCTCCTCGGGCGGGCCGAAGTAGGCGACGGACCCGCCGGGCGCCATGACCAGGAGCTTGTCGCAGATCGCGAGCTCGGCGACGGAGTGCGTGACGACCAGGACCGTACGGCCGTCGTCGGCGAGGCCGCGCAGCAGCTGCATGACGTCGCGGTCCATGCCCGGGTCGAGGCCGGAGGTCGGCTCGTCGAGGAAGATCAGCGACGGCTTGGTCAGCAGCTCCAGGGCCACGGAGACACGCTTGCGCTGGCCACCGGAGAGGGAGGTGACCTTCTTCTCCTTGTGGATGTCCAGCTTGAGCTCGCCGAGGACCTCGTCGATGCGCTGCTGGCGCTCGGCCTCGGTGGTGTCGGCCGGGAAGCGGAGCTTGGCGGCGTACTTGAGGGCCTTCTTGACGGTCAGCTCCTTGTGCAGGATGTCGTCCTGCGGGACCAGACCGATGCGCTGGCGGAGCTCGGCGAACTGCTTGTACAGGTTGCGGTTGTCGTAGAGGACGTCGCCCTGGTTGGCGGGCCGGTAGCCGGTGAGCGCCTTGAGCAGGGTGGACTTGCCGGAGCCCGAGGGGCCGATGACCGCGATGAGCGACTTCTCCGGTACGCCGAAGGAGACGTCCTTGAGGATCTGCTTGCCGCCGTCGACGGTGACGGTGAGGTGGCGGGCCGAGAAGGAGACCTCGCCGGTGTCCACGAACTCTTCGAGGCGGTCGCCGACCAGGCGGAACGTCGAGTGACCGACGCCCACGATGTCGCTGGGGCCGAGCAGCGCGGTGCCGGACTTGGGGATCGGCTGACCGTTGACGTACGTGCCGTTGTGGCTGCCGAGGTCGCTGATCTGGAACCGGCCGTCGGGCGTCGCGGTGAACTCGGCGTGCAGGCGGGACACCTGGAGGTCGGAGACGACCAGCTCGTTCTCCAGCGCACGGCCGATCCGCATCACGCGGCCCATGGACACCTGGTGGAACGTCGTCGGGCTGCGGTCGCCGTACACCGGCGGAGCCCCCGCGGCACCACCGGCCGGGCCGCCCTGCTGGTGCGGCACCTGCGCCTGATGGGGCATCTGCGCCTGATGGGGCACCTGAGCCTGATGGGGCACCTGAGCCTGATGGGGTCCCTGGGCCTGGTGGGGTGCCTGCTGCCACGCCTGCTGGGGCTGCTGAGGCGGCGCCTGGGCCGCCCAGCCGGGAGCGCCCTGCTGGTGCGGGGCCTGCTGGTGCGGGGCCTGCTGGTGCGGGGCCTGCTGGTGGGCCATCGCGCCCTGCCCGCCGGGCACGCCCGCGCCGGAGAGGCTCAGCCGCGGGCCGTCGGTGGCATTGCCCAGGTGGACCGCCGAGCCGGGGCCGATCTCCATCTGGTGGATGCGCTGGCCCTGCACGTACGTGCCGTTGGTGCTTCCGTGGTCCTCGATGACCCAACTACGGCCGCCCCAGCTGACGGTGGCATGCCGCCACGAGACCCTGGCGTCGTCGACCACCACATCGCCCTGCGGATCACGTCCGAGGGTGTACGACCTGGACGGATCGAGCGTCCAGGACCTTCCATTCAATTCCAGTACGAGTTCCGGCACTCCGCGCCCCACTAGTCGTCCCCCGAGTTCCCCCCGTCGCAGGGAGTCTAGGGATGCTGAACATCGTGAGGAACTATTTCAGGCCCGGTCCCCGATGAGGAAGCCGGGCTTGCGAAGTCCGCGTACGGACCGCCCGTCGCCCCGGGAGAAATAGCCCCGTAGAGGGAGAAACACCCATGAGTCCGCACGGACCATGGGTGATGCCGACAGCCCGGGACGTTCCGGCACAGATCGGAGCCCTGATGCGTGCGAGCGGCGGTGACGGTCCTCGGGGCGGGTGGTCCGGTCGGCCCGTCCGGCGAGGTCCCGGCGTCCGGCCCCGAGGGGGCGGAGGCGGTGCCGACCGTCGACATCACGCCACTCGGAGCGAGACCGGCCCGGGGCTCCGGGGCCGGGGCCTTCCCTCGCGTGTCCGGCCCTCGGGACAGGAGATGAGGGCCGGGAGAGGGCCCGATACGGTAGAGACATCATGAGCGCATCTCAGCCCAGCCAGTCCACTGACGCTGCCCCCACCCTCCTCGTCAAGATCTTCGGGAAGGACCGCCCCGGGATCACCGCCGGGCTCTTCGACACGCTGGCCGCCTACTCCGTCGACGTCGTCGACATCGAGCAGGTCGTCACCCGTGGCCGTATCGTCCTGTGCGCCCTCGTCACCGAGCCGACCGTGAGCACCGCCGGCGAACTGCGTGCCACCGTGCACAGCTGGGCCGGCTCCCTCAAGCTCCAGGCCGAGATCATCTCGGGTACGGGCGACAACCGTCCGCGCGGCAGCGGGCGTTCCCACGTCACCGTGCTCGGGCACCCCCTGACCGCGGAGTCGACCGCCGCCATAGCGGCCACGATCACCGGGACCGGCGGCAACATCGACCGGATCTTCCGGCTGGCCAAGTATCCGGTCACCGCGGTGGAGTTCGCCGTCTCCGGTACGGAGACCGAGCCCCTGCGCACCGCACTCGCGCTGGAGGCCGCGGAGCTCGGGATCGATGTGGCCGTGGTGTCGGCCGGGCTGCACCGGCGCGCCCAGCGCCTCGTCGTGATGGACGTGGACTCCACGCTCATCCAGGACGAGGTCATCGAGCTGTTCGCGGCGCACGCGGGCTGCGAGGACAAGGTCGCCGAGGTGACCGAGCGGGCGATGCGCGGCGAGCTGGACTTCGAGCAGTCGCTGCACGCGCGCGTCGCGCTGCTCGCCGGGCTCGACGCCGAGGTCGTGGACAAGGTGCGGCAGGAAGTGCGGCTCACGCCGGGCGCCCGCACCCTGATCCGTACGCTCAAGCGGCTCGGTTACCAAGTGGGCGTGGTGTCGGGCGGGTTCACCCAGGTCACCGATGACCTGAAGGAGCGGCTCGGGCTGGACTTCGCGTCCGCCAACACGCTGGAGATCGTGGACGGAAAGCTCACCGGCCGCGTCGTCGGCGAGGTCGTGGACCGCGCGGGCAAGGCCCGGCTGCTGCGCCGCTTCGCCGCCGAGGCGGGCGTACCGCTCGCGCAGACCGTGGCGGTCGGCGACGGCGCCAACGACCTCGACATGCTGAACGCGGCGGGTCTCGGTGTCGCCTTCAACGCCAAGCCCGTCGTGCGCAAGGCCGCCGACGCCGCCGTGAACGTGCCCTTCCTGGACACCGTGCTGTATCTGCTCGGTATCACGCGGGAAGAGGTCGAGGCCGCCGACGGCCTCGCGGAGTGAGCGGGTGAGCGGGCGGTGACGTGAAGGCCCCGGTGCGGACTGGTCCGCGCCGGGGCCTCTGCCCGTACCGCTCGGTACCGCTCGAAGGGGGTCGCGGTCAGTCGTGCGGGGCCCAGTAGTCCAGGAGCTCGCCCACGTCGTGCTCCACCGTCTTCCAGGAGCCGGTGAAGCCGATGATCGCGAACGACGCGGTCGGGAAACCACTCCTGCTCATGCGGGCCAGGGCGTCGCCCTCGCCGGAGCCCGCGAGGGCGTCGGCGGCCGCGTGCATACCGGGGTTGTGTCCGACGACGAGGAGGTCGTTCACCTCGTCCGGGGTCTCGTTCAGGAGCGCGAGGATGTCGCCGAGGGTGGCCTCGTACAGCCCCTCCTCGTAGACGGTCCTGGGGCGCCTCGGCATTTCCTGTACGGCCAGCTTCCAGGTCTCACGGCACCTGGTCGCGGTCGAGCACAGAGCCAGGTCGAAGGTGATGCCCGTGTCCGCCAGCCGGTGTCCGGCGACCGGGGCGTCCATGCGGCCCCGGTCGGCGAGCGGCCGATCATGGTCGGACACATCCGGCCAGTCGGCCTTCGCGTGCCGGAGTAGGACGATCCTGCGGGGTGTATCGACGCTCATGCATCCCAGCTTCGCATGGATCGTGCCACGGGGCGCAGAGTGTTGAAGGCTCCCCCAGCACGGGTGAACGGGGTGCGGGCGGCTAGTGGGACAGGGTCTGCTGGATGCGCTCCACGAGGTGCGCGACCGCCGGATCGCCGGTCGCCGCGTGTGCCTGGCCGGGCCCGGCGATGAGGAGGAGCAGGACGGCGAAGGCGAGGGCGGGGAGGACGAGGGCCCACCAGGGGAGGCGGACGTCGACGCGGGAGGCCGGGGGGTGGGTCCGGATGTGTGCGCGGGCCGCCATGGCCGCCTCCGTCGTGTTGTCCGACTGATGTACGTCGAACCTACGGAGTGCGGGCGCGCGGGCCCATCCGGTGATCCACCCACTTCACCCTGAACCTGGCCCCCTAGGGGACGGTGGGGACAGCCCCACCGTCGGGCCCGGCACCGGGGCTCACGGCGAGGCCAGGGTCGCGATGATCGCGATGATCACCGTGATGCCGAGCATCGCGCCGAGCACGAGGAGCAGCTTCTTCTGGCCGTTCTGGGGGTGGGGGTCGAGTACAGGCATACGGCCAGTCTCGCACCCTTCGCGCGTCCGGATCCGGCCGGGTCAGCGGAGCTCTTCCTCGATGGTGCGGTTGCGGCCGGCCAGCGCGCCGACCACGATCTGCGGCACCATCAGACCCGCCATCAGGGCGATCGGCAGGCCCCAGCTGCCACTGTGCTGGTAGAGCACGCCGACCAGCAGCGGTCCGGGGATCGAGATCAGGTAGCCGGTGCTCTGGGCGAAGGCGGAGAGGCGGACGACGCCCGCGCCGCTCTTCGCCCGCATGCCGATCATGGTCAGGGCCAGCGGGAAGGCGCAGTTGGAGACGCCGAGCAGCAGGGCCCACGCCCAGGCTCCGGAGGCGGGGGCGAGGTAGAGGCCGGCGTAACCGAGGAGACCGCAGAGGCCGAGGACGGCCACGATCGGGCCCTGGGTGCGCATGCGGGAGGCGACGCGGGGGATGACGAACGCGAGCGGGATGCCCATCGCCATGGTGACGGCGAGCAGCACACCGGCCGTGCCCGCGGAGACTCCCGCGTCGCGGAAGATCTGCGGCATCCAGCCCATGGTGATGTACGCGGCGGTGGCCTGGAGGCCGAAGAAGCAGGCGAGCGCCCAGGCCGTACGGCTGCGGGTGATGCTCGGGGTGGGGGCGGGGGCGCTGCCGTGCTCCTGGGCTGCTGCGTGATCCTTGTGTTCCTCGGGCGCGCGGGTGCTGGGGTGGCGCGTGAGGAGGAGCCAGGGCAGTACGGCGACGGCGGCCAGGGAGCCCCACACCGCGAGGCCGGTCTGCCAGCTGTCGCCCAGCCCCTGGGTCAGGGGAACGGTGGCGGCCGCGGCGAGCGCGGTGCCGAGCGCGAGGGCCATCGAGTACAGCCCGGTCATCTGGCCGACGCGGTCGGGGAACCAGCGCTTGACGATGACCGGCATCAGGATGTTGCTCAGCGCGATACCCATGAGGGCGAGTGCGCTGGCCGCGAGGAATCCGGCGGTGGAGCCCAGGTAGGGGCGGATCAGCAGGCCGGCCGCGATGGCGGCCATGCCCGCGCAGACGATCGCGCCGGGGCCGAACCTGCGGGCGAGCCGCGGGGCGGTGAGGCCGAAGACCGCGAAGCACAGCGGCGGCACGGAGGTCAGGAGGCCCGCGACGCTGCCGCTCATGCCGAGTCCGGCGCGGACCTCTTCGAGCAGCGGGCCGAGGCTGGTGATGGCCGGGCGGAGGTTGAGCGCGGCGAGGACGAGCCCGAGGACCACGGTCCGGGTCACCCAGACCGGCCGCTTCCGCTGTTCTCTCGGTGCGGACGGTACGGAAACGGGGCCCTCCGCGGGATCGGCCGGTGCGGTGGAAGCGGGGGGAACAGTGGGGGCGGCGGGGCTCAGGGTCCTGGTCTCGTCGTCGGGCATGGCACCATCATAGAATCATGGGATGATTGGTTGTCCACTTCTCCGAACCCGTCCCCGGATCCCGCGCGAACGAGGAGCACCATGGCGTTGACCTCTCCCCGGCGTTCGGCCCTCGCCGACCAGGTGATCACCGAGCTGCGCAACCAGATCACCTCGGGCGAGTGGCCCGTGGGCTCGCGCATCCCGACCGAGCCCGAGCTGGTCGAACAGCTGGGAGTGGCCCGCAACACCGTCCGCGAGGCGGTGCGCGCGCTCGCGCACAACGGCCTGCTGGACATCCGGCAGGGCTCCGGTACGTACGTCATCGCCACCAGCGAGCTGGCCGGCGTCATGCACCGCCGGTTCGCGGACGCCGACCCCCGCCACATCGCGGAGCTGCGCTCGACCCTGGAGTCCTCGGCGGCCCGGCTGGCCGCCGAGCGGCGGACCGAACGGGACGTGCGGCAGCTGGACGCGGTGCTCGCGCGGCGCGAGGAGGCGTGGGCCTCGGGCGACGCGGAGCTCTTCGTCCGCGCGGACGCGACGCTGCATCTGGCCGTGGTCGCCGCCTCGCACAACGACGTACTCATCGGGCTCTACGCCGACCTCGGTGACCTGCTGCGCGACTGGCTGCGCGACGACGTGGGGCAGGAGCTGCGCCCCGAGGACCACATGGACCACGGGCGGCTGATCGAGGCGATCCGCGCGCGGGACGCCCAGACGGCGGCCACCGAGGCGGCGGGGTACTCCTTCAAGTGCCTCGGGGACCGGGTGCGGTAGGGCGGCCGGTCCGGTAGGGGGCGGTCCGGTAGGGGGCGGTGCGGCAGGCGGCTGGGCGGCTGCGGGAGAGTGCGGGAGGGCGCTACATCCGGTGGTGGCTGACCCAGGCCGCGCGGACTTCCTTCCAGCAGCGGTCGGTCAGCCGCACCGTCTGCGCGGGGCCCACCTCGACGGGGGCGCCGTCCGCGTCGAGGTCCCACCAGCGTTCGCACTCGGTGTGCAGGCGCACCAGGTCGGTCTCGGGATACGGGTTGTGGCAGTGCGCCACGACACGGGAGCCCTCGACGGTCGTCCAGCAGGTGGAACCGGAGGGCGCGGGCACGGTCTCCTGCCCGGGGTCCGCCGCGCGCTCGGCGAGGGCGGGGGCGGCCAGTCCGGCCAGGGCGACCAAGGACAGCACGCCGGCTGCCGCTCGACGGTTCGACGGGCGCACATGAGCCACCTCCTCCCCACAGAGCGCCGGGTACGTCCCGGTTTCCTCAGTCTGCGGGGAGTCGCCGGTCTTTTCGACTCGAGGCGGACTCGTGCCGGTCCCGGGGCGGACCGGACGGGACGTGTTCATGGCCGACGGCCTGCCCGGCAGCCCCCTCGACCCGTCCTCGACGGCGGACGGCACGACGTCCCGGATGGCGCCCGACGCGACCGGGGGGCCGGACTTCGACGGCGTACGCATCCGGATCGACCCGGAGCGCACGGAAGCCGCGCGCCGCCTGCTGGACGGTCGCGCGGCTTCGTGAGAGCTGACTGCGGTTACGCGCCGATCGCGTGCAGGCCGCCGTCGACGTGGATGA
Organism: Streptomyces enissocaesilis; assembly: GCF_039533765.1. Lineage (NCBI taxonomy): Bacteria > Bacillati > Actinomycetota > Actinomycetes > Kitasatosporales > Streptomycetaceae > Streptomyces > Streptomyces enissocaesilis. Next base: position 20,425 of record NZ_BAAAUD010000009.1, read on the forward strand.
TCTCGCCCGTCGTCATCGGGAACCAGTCGGAGAGCAGCGCGACGACTCCGCGGCCGGCCGGCTCCGGGTCGGTCATGTCCCACTTCAGCGGGGAGCGGTCGTCCCAGACGCCCGCCAGCTCCGAGAAGCCGGGGATGGACTTGGCGGCCATGGAGGCGAGCGGTCCGGCGGAGATGAGGTTGCAGCGGATGCTCTCCGGGCCCAGGTCGCGGGCGAGGTAGCGGGAGGTGGCCTCCAGCGCGGCCTTGGCCGGGCCCATCCAGTCGTACTGCGGCCAGGCGAACTGGGCGTCGAAGGTGAGGCCGACGACCGAGCTGCCGCTGCCCATCAGGGGGCGGCAGGCCATGGTGAGCGACTTCAGCGAGAACGCCGAGACGTGCATCGCGGTGGCGACGGACTCGAAGGGCGTGTTGAGGAAGTTGCCGCCGAGCGCGTCCTGCGGGGCGAAGCCGATGGAGTGCACGACGCCGTCGAGACCACCGAGCTCCGCGCGGACCAGGCCCTCGAGCCGGTCGAGGTGCTCGGTGTTGGTCACGTCCAGCTCGATGACCTTGGCCGGCTTCGGCAGCTTCTTCGCGATGCGCTCGGTCAGCGTGGGACGGGGGAAGGCGGTCAGGATGACTTCGGCACCCTGTTCCTGGGCCACCTTGGCGGTGTGGAAGGCGATGGAGGACTCCATCAGCACACCCGTGACGAGGATGCGCTTGCCGTCGAGGATTCCACTCATGTGATCAGTGACCCATGCCCAATCCGCCGTCAACCGGGATGACGGCTCCAGTGATGTACGACGCGGCGTCGGAGGCGAGGAAGCTCACCGTGTCGGCGATCTCCTCCGGCTGCGCGTAGCGGCCGAGCGGCACCTGGGCGACGATGCCCTGGCGCTGCTCGTCGCTGAGCGCCTGGGTCATGTCGGTGTCGACAAACCCGGGCGCGACGACGTTGAAGGTGATGTTGCGCGAGCCCAGCTCACGGGCGAGGGAACGCGCGAATCCGACCAGACCGGCCTTGGAGGCGGCGTAGTTCGCCTGCCCCGCCGACCCGAGGAGCCCGACGACCGAGGAGATCAGCACGACCCTCCCCTTCTTGGCGCGCAGCATGCCGCGGTTGGCGCGCTTGACGACCCGGAAGGTGCCGGTGAGGTTGGTGTCGAGTACGGACGTGAAGTCCTCCTCGGACATCCGCATGAGGAGCTGGTCCCTGGTGACGCCGGCGTTGGCCACCAGCACCTCCACGGGACCGTGCTTCTCCTCGATTTCCTTGTAGGCCTGCTCCACCTGCTCGGTGTCGGTGATGTCGCACCTGACGGCGAGGCAGCCGAGTTCGGCGAGGGCGGCCGGCGGTTCGCCGGAACGGTACGTGAACGCGACCTTGTCGCCGGCTTCGGCGAAAGCGCGGGCGATGGCGAGGCCGATGCCCCGGTTTCCTCCGGTGACGAGAACCGAGCGGCTCAACGGATCACCCTTTCGATAGCGGTCTGGTACCGACCGAAACTATCGGTACCGGACCGCGTACGGGGAATCGGGGCCTGACAGCACCACGGAGAAGTCACTGTCGGGTCCCTACAGAAAGCGGTGGGCAACAGGTGGCGGGGCGCGACATGATTTGCGGACCGGTCCCGACGACAGGAGTCTCTGTGCCTCATTCCATCGACGAAGCGTTCACGGCGCTGCCGCTGCGCGCGCTCGCCGACGCGGCGCTCGCGCGCGCCCGCGCGCTGGGCGCCGACCATGCCGATTTCCGCTTCGAGCGGGTGCGCAGCGCGTCCTGGCGGCTGCGCGACGCCAGGCCGTCGGGCTCCTCCGACACCACGGACCTCGGGTACGCGGTGCGGGTGGTGCACGGCGGCAGCTGGGGGTTCGCGTCCGGGGTGGACCTGAGCATGGACGCCGCCGCGCGGGTCGCGGGCCAGGCCGTGGCGATGGCGAAGCTGTCGGCGAAGGTGATCAGGGCGGCCGGGTCCGACGAGCGGGTGGAGCTGGCGGACGAGCCGGTCCACGCGGACCGGACGTGGGTCTCGGCGTACGAGATCAATCCGTTCGACGTGGCCGACGAGGAGAAGGCGGGGCTGCTCGCGGACTGGAGCGCCCGGCTGCTGGCGGCCGACGGCGTCGCGCACGTGGACGCCTCGCTGCTGACCGTGCAGGAGAACAAGTTCTACGCGGACACGGCGGGCACCGTCACCACGCAGCAGCGGGTGCGGCTGCACCCGCAGCTGACCGCGGTCGCGGTGGACGCGACGACCGGCGAGTTCGACTCGATGCGGACGATCGCGCCGCCGGTCGGGCGCGGTTGGGAGTACCTGCTGGGGACCGGCTGGGACTGGGACGCCGAGCTGGCGCAGATCCCGTCGCTGCTCGCCGGGAAAATGCGCGCGCCGAGCGTCGAGGCGGGCACGTACGACCTGGTGGTGGACCCCTCGAACCTGTGGCTGACCATCCACGAGTCGATCGGGCACGCGACCGAGCTGGACCGGGCGCTGGGCTACGAGGCGGCGTACGCCGGGACCTCCTTCGCCACCTTCGACCAGCTCGGGAAGCTGGCGTACGGGTCGCCGGTCATGAACGTGACGGGTGACAGGACCGCCGAGCACGGGCTGGCGACCGTCGGGTACGACGACGAGGGCGTCGAGGCGCAGTCCTGGGACCTGATCAAGGACGGGACGCTCACCGGCTACCAGCTGGACCGGCGCATCGCGAAGCTGACGGGCCTGGGGCGGTCGAACGGCTGCGCCTACGCCGACTCCCCCGCCCACGTGCCGGTGCAGCGCATGCCGAACGTGTCGCTCCGGCCGGACCCGGGGGGCCTTTCGACCGAGGATCTGATCGGGGGCGTCGAGCGTGGCATCTACGTCGTCGGCGACCGGTCCTGGTCGATCGACATGCAGCGCTACAACTTCCAGTTCACCGGACAGCGCTTCTTCCGGATCGAGAACGGCCGGCTGGCGGGCCAGCTGCGCGATGTGGCGTACCAGGCGACGACCACCGACTTCTGGGGCTCGATGGAGAAGGTCGGCGGCCCGCAGACGTATGTGCTCGGCGGTGCCTTCAACTGCGGCAAGGCCCAGCCGGGCCAGGTCGCGGCCGTCTCGCACGGCTGCCCCTCGGCCCTGTTCCGCGGCGTCACCATCTTGAACACCACGCAGGAGGCCGGCCGATGAGCCGCACAGTCAAGCCGTACGAGACCGTCGAGCGGGCTCTGGAACTGTCCACGGCCGACGGCTGCGTGGTCGTCGCCGACGAGAGCTCCTCCGCCAATCTGCGCTGGGCGGGCAACGCGCTCACCACGAACGGTGTCACCCGCGGGCGCACCCTCACCGTGATCGCGACCGTCGACGGGGCGCGGGGGACGGCGGCCGGTGTGGTGTCGCGGTCGGCCGTCACCGCCGACGAGCTGGAGCCGCTGGTACGGGCCGCCGAGGCCGCCGCGCGCGCCGCCGGGCCCGCCGAGGACGCCCAGCCGCTGGTCTCCGGGGTGCCCGCCTCCCCCGACTTCACGGACGCGCCCGCCGAGACCTCGTCCGGTGTCTTCACCGACTTCGCGCCCGCGCTCGGCGAGGCCTTCGCCCGCGCCCGGGCCGGCGGCCGCGAGCTGTACGGCTTCGCGAACCACGAGATGACCTCCACCTACCTCGGTACGTCGACGGGTCTGCGCCTGCGCCACGACCAGCCCAACGGCACGCTGGAGATCAACGCCAAGTCGCCGGACCGTACCCGTTCGGCCTGGGCCGGGTACTCCACGCGGGACTTCAAGGACGTGGACCCGGCCGACGTAGACGCCGAGCTGGCCAAGCGCCTCGGCTGGGCCGAGCGCCGGATCGACCTCCCGGCCGGGCGGTACGAGACGCTGCTGCCGCCGACCGCCGTCGCCGACCTGCTGATCTACCAGCTGTGGTCGGCGGCGGCCAGGGACGCCGCGGAGGGCCGCACGGTGTTCAGCAGGCCGGGCGGGGGGACCAGGGTGGGCGAGACGCTGTCCGAGCTGCCCCTGACCCTGCGCAGCGACCCGAACGCGCCGGGCCTGGAGTCGGCGCCCTTCGTCGTCGCGCACACCTCCGGGGACGACTCGTCGGTCTTCGACAACGGGCTGCCGCTGACCGCCACGGACTGGATGCGGGACGGGCGGCTGGAGCACCTGGTCACCACCCGGCACAGCGCGGGGCTGACCGGGCTGCCGGTGGCCCCGGCGATCGGCAACCTGATCCTGGACGGCGGGGGCGGGCGGTCGCTGGAGGAGATGGTCGCGGACACCGAGCGCGGCCTGCTGCTCACCTGCCTCTGGTACATCCGCGAGGTCGACCCGGCGACGCTGCTGCTGACCGGGCTGACCCGGGACGGCGTCTATCTCGTCGAGAACGGCGAGGTGACCGGCGAGGTGAACAACTTCCGGTTCAACGAGTCGCCGGTGGGCCTGCTGTCGCGGGCCGCCGAGGCCGGGCGCAGCGAGAAGACGCTGCCGCGCGAGTGGGGCGACTGGTTCACCCGGGCCGCGATGCCGGCGCTGCGCGTCCCGGACTTCAACATGAGTTCGGTCAGCCAGGGCGTATGACGCCCATACACTGGCCGGAAACAATCCGCACCGACACCGACGAAGCGTCGAAACCAGTCGAAGCACATCCGAGGAGAGACAAGACCGTGACGGACATCGTCGACGACCTGAAGTGGCGCGGGCTGTTCGCCCAGTCCACTGACGAGGACGCACTGCGCAAGGCGCTCGCGGACGGTCCGGTCACCTTCTATTGCGGCTTCGACCCGACGGCGGCGAGCCTGCACGTGGGGCACCTCGTGCAGGTCCTCACCGTCCGCAGGCTCCAGCAGGCCGGGCACCGGCCGATCGCCCTGGTGGGCGGGGCCACCGGCCAGATCGGTGACCCGCGGCCGACCGCCGAGCGCACGCTGAACGACCCGCAGACGGTCGCGAACTGGGTGACGCGGCTGCGCGCCCAGATCGAGCCCTTCCTGTCCTTCGAGGGCCCGAACGCGGCCACCATGGTCAACAACCTGGACTGGACCGCGGGGATGTCCGCGATCGAGTTCCTGCGGGACATCGGCAAGCACTTCCGGGTGAGCAAGATGCTCGCCAAGGACTCGGTGGCGCGGCGGCTGGAGTCCGACCAGGGGATCAGCTACACGGAGTTCAGCTACCAGCTGCTCCAGGGCATGGACTTCCTGGAGCTCTACCGGCGCCACGGCTGCACGCTCCAGCAGGGCGGCAGCGACCAGTGGGGCAACCTCACGGCGGGTCTCGACCTGATCCACCGCCTGGAACCGGGCGCCGAGGTGCACGCGCTGGCGACGCCGCTGATGGTCAAGGCGGACGGGACGAAGTTCGGCAAGTCCGAGAGCGGGGCCGTCTGGCTCGACCCGGAGATGACGACGCCGTACGCCTTCTACCAGTTCTGGCTGAACGTGGACGACCGGGACGTCTCGCCGTACCTGCGCATCCTCAGCTTCAGGAGCCGCGAGGAGCTGGAGGAGCTGGAGGAGCTCACCGAGGAGCGTCCGCAGGCCCGTGCCGCCCAGCGTGCGCTGGCCGAGGAGCTGACGACGCTGGTGCACGGCGAGGAGCAGTGCGCGGCGGTCATCGCGGCGTCGAAGGCGCTGTTCGGCCAGGGCGAGCTCACCGGGCTGGACGAGGCGACGCTGGGCGCGTCCCTGTCCGAGCTGCCGCACGCCGAGGTCGCGGGGCTCGGATCCGTCGTGGACCTGTTCGTGGAGGTGGGACTGGCGCCGAGCAAGTCGGCGGCCCGCCGCACGGTCAAGGAGGGCGGGGCCTACGTGAACAACGTCAAGGTCACCGACGAGGACGCCGTACCGGCGGCCGAGGACCTGCTGCACGGCCGCTGGCTCGTGCTGCGGCGCGGCAAGAAGAACCTGGCGGCGATCGAGGTCGCGGCCGGCTGAGTCACTTGCGCGGCGGGAAGCGGGAGGAAGCGTGGTTCCACGCTTCCGGCCGCTTCTCCGTGCGCGCGGGCACGCGTCCGCGCGCCGTGCTCAGGTCCGCTGTTTCTTGCCCTTCATCGATGCCCAGAGCATGTCGCCGAGTCCGACGATCACCACGGCGCCGATCAGCTGGAGCAGGTGCCGGATCCAGTCGACCCCCTTGGTGTCCTCGACGCCGATCCCCGCCGCGACAGCGTTGCCGACGATGCTGCCGAGGATTCCGAAAATTACCGTCAACCACAGCGGGATCTGCTGCTTGCCCGGGATGATCGCTTTGGCGAGCAGACCCAGGACCAGACCCACGATGATCGCCCACAACCAACTCATGTCGCCTCCTCGTGCGGCGCGGTGTGCGCATGTCCGCCCAGTTTCGGACAACCGCCCGTACGGCGCATGTCGGACACGTCCATACGTGGCCCGCCGGTGGCCGCGCGTCCGGGCCCGGCACGCCCCGCTCTCGAAGGCGGCGGAGCACCGGCGTACCGTGGAAGGGGTCCGGTCAGGGAGCGACCGGTGCGGAACCGGGTGGTGGAACGTGATGCGGAAGCACAGCAGCGCCGAGGTCTTCCGGATCACCGGTGCCCGGCAGGGGCTGACCGACGACGTGCGCGGCCGGCAGCGTCGTTACGTCATCTCGATGCTGGTACGGACCGTCTCGGTGATCCTGGCCGCCACCTTGTGGAACGTGGAGCGGCACGTCGCGGTCGTGGCCCTGGCCCTGGGTCTCCTCCTCCCGTACATCGCCGTGGTCATCGCCAACGGGGGCCGGGAGAACGCCTCGTCCCTGCCCTCGGTCCACCTCCCGACGCCCGTACGGCCGGCCCTGGAGGCCCCTCCCGAACCGGCCGGCGCACAGCCCGGGCCGACCGGCGCGGAACCCGCACCGGAAGCGGCGGACCAGGCCCGCGGGCAGGAGCAGCACGACCGGAGGTGATCCCGGGCGGATCTCAAAGCTCAATAAAAGCTCAGATCAATCATGAAGTTCCGGTGCACCGCACCCTGGGTCGCGTGACATACTTCGTAGGCGCTCCGCATCCCCCGTCGGAGCGACGGACCGACGCCGGGCAGCTCCCCCCGTGGCTGCTCGGCGTCGTTTTCTTGACCTAGGGTTGAGTGCGTGAACTCCCCTGATTCCCTTCTTTTCCCCGGTTCGGCAGACGACGGCGCCACCGTCTGCTCCGCCAAGGGCTGCCGCTCCGCCGCCGTATGGGTGCTCGCCTGGAACAACCCGAAGCTGCACACACCGGAGCGCCGCAAGACGTGGCTCGCGTGCGAGGAACACCGCGAGCACCTCTCGCAGTTCCTCGGCGTACGCGGCTTCCTGAAGGACGTCGTGACGCTGGAGGAGTGGGAGAGCCCCGTCACCGAAGGCGACTGATGAACGCTTCAGCCCCCGATGGCCGACATCGGCCGGTCGGGCTGCAGGAAGGACGGGTCGTCGAGGCCGGAGCCGGCCTTCTTGCCCCACATCGCCAGCTTCCAGAGCCGGGCTATCTCCTCGTCCGGGGCGCCGGAGCGCAGGGCGCCGCGCAGGTCCGACTCCTCGCGGGCGAACAGGCACGTGCGCACCTGGCCGTCGGCGGTGAGCCTGGTCCGGTCGCAGGCCCGGCAGAACGGGCGCGTGACGGAGGCGATGACGCCGACGCGGTGGGGACCGCCGTCGACGGTCCAGCGCTCGGCCGGAGCCGAACCCCGCTCGTCCTCGCCCTCCGCGGTGAGCGTGAAGCGCGTACGCAGGGACTCCAGGATGTCACCGGCGGTGATCATGCCGTCGCGCTTCCAGCCGTGCTGGGCGTCGAGCGGCATCTGCTCGATGAAGCGCATCTCGTAGTCGTTCTCGACGGCCCAGGCGAGCAGGTCGGGGGCCTCGTCGTCGTTGAGCCCGGGCATCAGTACGGCGTTGACCTTGACCGGGGTCAGGCCCGCGTCGCGGGCGGCCGCCATGCCGTCGATGACGTCGTGGTGGCGGTCGCGGCGGGTGAGGGTCTTGAAGACGTCGGGGCGCAGGGTGTCGAGTGAGACGTTGACCCGGTCCAGGCCGGCCGCCTTGAGGGCGGTGGCGGTGCGCTTGAGGCCGATGCCGTTGGTGGTGAGGGACATCTTGGGGCGCGGCGCGAGTGCGGCGCAGCGCTCGACTATGCCGACCAGCCCCGGGCGCAACAGTGGCTCTCCGCCGGTGAAACGCACCTCGGTCACACCGAGGCCGGTCACGGCGATGCCGATCAGCCGCACGATCTCGTCGTCCGTGAGCAGGTCCGGCTTGGCCAGCCACTGCAGACCCTCTTCGGGCATGCAGTACGTACAGCGCAAATTGCAGCGGTCGGTGAGCGAAACACGCAGGTCAGTGGCAACACGGCCATAAGTGTCGATAAGCATCCTCGACCCCCTCCCCGATCCGGAATTCGTCTGTCTCGAACGCTGTCGAGCCTACGCGACACCTCTGACAACGCGGAGGGCCCGATACCACGAGGAGCGGTGTGGCCGCGTCGTACGACTCTACGACGCGGCCACGGGGGCACAGCTGTGGGAAAAGGGCTGCCGGTGCGCTCAGTGCGCGCCGATGCCGGTGAGTGACTTGACCTCCAGCTCCGCGTACTTGCCCTTGTCCGGCTCGTCCTTGGACAGTACGGACCCGGCCCAGCCGAGCAGGAAGCCGAGCGGGATCGAGATCAGTCCCGGGTTCTCCAGCGGGAACCAGGCGAAGTCCACGCCCGGGAACATCGAGGTGGGCTTCCCGGAGACCACCGGCGAGAACAGCACGAGGCCCACGGACGCGGTCAGACCGCCGTAGATGGACCACAGGGCGCCCTGCGTCGTGAACTTCTTCCAGAACAGGCTGTAGAGGATCGTCGGCAGGTTGGCGGACGCCGCGACCGCGAAGGCGAGGGCGACCAGGCCGGCCACGTTCAGGTCGCGGGCGAGCGCGCCCAGCGCGATGGAGACGACGCCGATGGCCACGGTCGCCCAGCGGGCGGCGCGCACCTCTTCCTTCTCGGTGGCCTTGCCGCGCCGGATGACGTTGGCGTAGATGTCGTGCGCGAACGACGACGAGGACGCCAGGGTGAGGCCCGCGACCACCGCGAGGATGGTGGCGAAGGCGACCGCCGAGATCACGGCGAGCAGGATCGCGCCGCCGGTCGAGCCGGCGCCGCCGCCGATCTCCAGGGCGGCCAGCGGGGCCGCCGTGTTGCCCGCCTTGTTGGAGGCGATGATGTCGCCGGGCTTGAGCAGGGCCGCGGCGCCGAAGCCGAGCACGATGGTCATCAGGTAGAAGGCGCCGATGATGCCGATCGCCCAGTTCACCGACTTGCGGGCGGCCTTGGCGGTGGGGACCGTGTAGAAGCGGATCAGGATGTGCGGCAGGCCGGCGGTGCCGAGGACCAGGGCGACGCCGAGCGAGAGGAAGTCGAGTTTGGAGGTCCCGGTGGCACCGTACTTGAGGCCGGGCTCCAGGAACGCCGAGCCCTTGCCGCTGTTGGAGGCCGCCGTGCCGAGCAGGTCGGAGAGGTTGAAGTTGAACTTCAGCAGGATCAGGAAAGTGATCAGCAGGGTGCCGGCGATCAGCAGGACGGCCTTGACCATCTGGACCCAGGTGGTGCCCTTCATGCCGCCGATGGTGACGTACACGATCATCAGGATGCCGACGAGGGCGACGATCAGGATCTTGCCGGCGTCGCTGGTGATGCCGAGGAGCAGCGAGACCAGTACGCCCGCGCCCGCCATCTGCGCGAGCAGGTAGAAGATCGACACCACGATGGTGGAGGTGCCCGCGGCGGTGCGCACGGGGCGCTGGCGCATGCGGTACGCGAGGACGTCGCCCATCGTGTAGCGGCCGGAGTTGCGCAGCGGCTCGGCGACGAGGAGCAGCGCGACCAGCCAGGCGACCAGGAAGCCGATGGAGTAGAGGAAGCCGTCGTAACCGAAGAGGGCGATGGCGCCCGCGATGCCGAGGAAGGAAGCGGCGGACATGTAGTCGCCGGAGATGGCGAGGCCGTTCTGGAAACCGGTGAACTGGCGGCCGCCCGCGTAGAAGTCGGAGGCGCTCTTGGTCTGGCGGCCCGCCCATACCGTGATGAAAAGGGTGGCGACCACGAAGAGACCGAAGAGGGTGATGATCAACGGCCGGTGCTCACTGGCGTCACCGGCGGCGGCGAGCCGGACCGTGGCCGCCGTGGTCAGCGCGGTGCTCATGCGTCGCCCTCCATACGGGACTTGATCGCCTCGGACTTCGGGTCGAGCTGCGTGGCTGCATGACGCGAGTAGAACCAGGCGATGAGGAAGGTGGTGACGAACTGGGCCAGGCCCAGGACGAGAGCCACGTTGATGTTGCCGAGGACCTTGGTGCCCATGAGGCCGCCCGCGTAGTTGGACAGCAGGACGTACAGCAGGTACCAGGCGATGAAGGCGATGGTCAGGGGGAAGGCGAAGGAGCGGTGGGAACGGCGCAGTTCACCGAACTCCGCGCTCTGCTGCACCTCGACGAACTCCTGTGTCGTATGCCCTGTTCGGATCTGGCCCGTGCCGCCCTGGGGCGGTGGTGCTTCGGTTGCCACGGATTCTCCTCGCGACGCGGGTTCGGCTGGGACGGTCAATGTGACCTCGCTGGTGGGGGAAGTGGTGCTCGTCCCCCTGTCAACGGCACGGACCGCACGACGTCCCGGTTCGGCATCCGCCATTTCTTTTCCCAATGCATTGATCCGCACGTGTGATCGGCGCTAGCTTCACTCGTCATGCACCCGCCCCCGCGCACCCGCGCGAGGGGCGGCTCTCACGGATGATGTGGAGAACCCATGGCTCATCTGGGATCCAGACGGCAGCGCGCACTGGCTCTGCCCGTCGGACTGGCTCTCACGGCTTCGCTCGGCTTCCTGCCCGGAGCGGTCGCTTCGGCCGCCCCGCTGGACGAATCCGCCGCGACGGCGACCGCCACCGGGCCGAAGATGTCGTACGTGGTCAACACCAAGGGCGGCCACGGGACGAGCGCTTCGGTGAAGCGGGCGATAGTCAGGGCCGGCGGCACCGTGGTGAAGGCGTACGACCAGATCGGCGTCATCGTCGTCCACTCGCAGAACCCGGACTTCGGCCAGCAGATACGCAGGGCCAAGGGGGTGTCCTCGGCGGGCGCGACCCGTACCGCCCCGCTCACGCCGGTCGGGATCACCGAGGAAGGCACCACGCAGAGGCTGTCCGCGGCCGAGGCGTCGAAGGCCGCCGCGGCGGCGGCGCCCGGTCAGGAGCCGCTGGAGAGCAACCAGTGGGACCTCCGTGCCATCGGCGCGGACAAGGCCGCCAAGGTCGACGACGGCAGCAGCAAGGTCACCGTCGGCGTGATCGACACCGGTGTCGACGACACGCACCCGGACCTCGCGCCGAACTTCTCCAAGTCCCAGTCGGCCAACTGCGTCGGCGGCGTGGCGGATTCCTCGGAGGGCGCCTGGCGTCCGTACAGCGACGGCAGCGACCACGGCACGCATGTCGCCGGTACGATCGCCTCTCCGCGCAACGGACTCGGCATCGCCGGTGTCGCGCCGGGCGTGAAGCTGGCGGGCATCAAGGTCAGCGAGCCGGGCACCAGCCTCTTCTTCACCGAGGCGGTCGTCTGCGGCTTCGTCTGGGCCGCCGAGCACGACATCGACGTGACGAACAACAGCTACTACGTCGACCCGTGGATGTTCAACTGCAAGGACGACCCGGACCAGAAGGCCCTGCTGGACTCCCTGACGCGCGCCACGAAGTACGCGGAGCGCAAGGGCGCCCTGAACGTCGCGGCGGCGGGCAACTCGGACTTCGACCTGTCGGCCGACGAGATCCTCGACGACTCCAGCCCCAACGACACCACCCCCGGTGACCGGATCATCGACCCGTCCGAGTGCCTGGACGTGCCGACCCAGCTGCCCGGTGTGGTGACGGTCACCGCGACGGGCGACAAGAACGTCAAGTCGTACTACTCCAGTTACGGGTACGGCGTCGCCGACATCGCGGCTCCCGGCGGCGACAAGTGGCAGATCCCGGCCACGCCGGACGCCAACGGCCGGGTCCTGTCGACCGTCCTGGGCGGCGGGTACGGCTACAAGCAGGGCACCTCGATGGCCACCCCGCACGTCGCGGGCGTCGCCGCGCTGCTCAAGAGCGCGCACCCGAAGGCGAGCCCCGCGCAGCTCCAGCGCCTGCTCAAGAAGCAGGCCGACAACCCGGGTTGCCCGAGCCACGTCTACGACTCGGCCGGCAACTGGGTCGAGGCCACCACGTGTGAGGGCGGCAAGAACTACAACGGCTACTACGGCGCCGGCATCGCCGACGCGCTGGACGCCGTGACGGAGAAGTAAGGAACGCCGCACGAGTGCGCGGGCCGCCCGGTCCTCTTCGGCACCGGGCGGCCCGCGTCATGCTGTTTCCCGGCGCCCCAGCACCCCTGTGACCAGCAGGTACTGCGCGGCCGCGTAGGTGAGCATGACCCAGAAGCCGGGGGCGGGCAGCTGCGGCCATCCGGCGACACCGGTGGCGATGAGGGTGTCGGAGAGCAGGAAGAGCGCACCGCCGAGCCCGGCGCACAGGCCGGTCGCGCCCGCGCGAAGCGCCATGAGGGTGAGCAGCAGGCTGTATCCGGCGACCGGGACGCGCAGTCCGGCGGGGAGGCCGGGCCACAGCAGGGCGACGGTGGCGACGAGGGCGGCGGCGTACCCGGCGCCGAGCGCCCTGGACGTACGGCCGCGCCGGAACAGCGCGAGATAGCAGACGTGTCCGGCGGCGAAGCAGCCCATGCCGGCCATGAAGGCCCAGTCGGCCCCGGCGAGCAGGAACACGTCGCCGCCCCAGCCGAGGAGCAGCGCGACGACCAGCGTGCGCGGTGCGCCGCGCACGGCCGCGTACGCCGCGAGCAGCGGCATCAGCAGTGGCTTGGCGATCATGTGGCCGGAGTCGGCCCCGGCGGCGAGCGAGCCGAGGTCGGCGAGGACCGCGACGGCGAAGGCGGCCAGCAGCCCCCGGGCCCACGCCGCGCGCCGGCCCGGGGCCGCCCCGTCGGCAGCGTCGGCAGCGTCGGAACCGGCGCCGGCGGCGTCCGCACCGGCGCTCACGCGGTGGTTTCCCGTGCCTGCCCGGTCACTCCCGGCTCCGCCGGGCGCGGCTGCCAGCCGGGGCCGCGGAAGATCCGGCCCGCGCGCTCGCGCCAGGTGGCCGCAGCCCGTACGTCGCGGGCGATGGCGGCGTACTCATGGGTCGCGACGCGCAGCGGATTGTAGGTCTCGATGTTGTTGGTCAGGCCGTACACGGGACGCTCGGTCTCGGCCGCGAAAGAGCCGAAGAGCCGGTCCCAGACGATCAGGATGCCGCCGAAGTTCCGGTCCAGGTAGCCGCCCTGGGAGGCGTGGTGGACGCGGTGGTGGGACGGCGTGTTCAGGACGTACTCGAAGGGGCGCGGCAGCGTGCCGACCCGCTCGGTGTGCACCCAGAACTGGTAGACGAGGTTCGCGGACGAGCAGAAGGCGAGCGCGGCCGGGTGCACGCCGCACGCGATCAGCGGCAGGTAGAACGGCCAGACGGTGAGGCTCGTCCAGGGCTGGCGCAGGGCGGTGGTGAGGTTGAACTTGCGGCTGGAGTGGTGGACGACGTGGCAGGCCCACAGCACGCGGACGACGTGGTGGCCGCGGTGGGACCAGTAGTAGAAGAAGTCCTGGGCGAGCAGCATCAGCGGGACCGTCCACCACAGGAGGGGGACGCGGGCGGGCGTCAGCTCGTACACCGCCATGTAGATCGCGACAACCGGGATCTTCCAGAGGAAGTCGAACGCGATGCTGCCGAGCCCCATGCTGACGCTGGTGACGGCGTCCTTGGTCTCGTAACCGGCGGCGTCCTCGTCGGGACGCAGGCGGTAGCTCACGATTTCGACGACGGTGAGCAGGACGAAGGCCGGTATCGACCACAGCACGACATCGGGCAGGTTCGGCATGCCCGCACGATAGAGGGGGCGCCGAGGGCCCGGCTAGAGGTTGTTACCGACAAGTATGCGAGACGGCTTGTCAGCGGGAGGCGAAGTACGGAATCACGCCTCTGCCGCTGGGGGTGTCCCGCATACGGTGCCGGTCCGCACTCGAGCCGCCGACCCTCACGGGTGACCAGCAGGACGGTCGCCCGGCCCGGCGGAGCCGGCCGCTCCGACGACGATGCCGGCGGTGGAGACGATGCCGTCGTCGGCCCCGAGCACCCCGGCGCGCAGCCAGTTCAGCCGGGAGCCGAGGCCCCCGCCGTGGGCTTCGTCATGCGTCCGGTCGGTCACCCGGGGAGGGTCTCACCCGCGCCGTCACCGGACGCGGACCGCCCCGCCCCCACCGGTGGCCGCGCACCCGGGCGGCCGGGGCTGTCAGTGGAGGCCCGTATCCTCAATGACCATGCTCGAAGACCACTCGACAGCAGCGCCGTGGCCGACCGCCTACCCGAAGGGGTACGCAGTCGTCGACGTGGAGACCACCGGACTCGCGCGCGACGACCGGATAATCTCCGCTGCCGTCTACCGGCTGGACCACCGGGGAGACGTCGAGGACCACTGGTACACGCTGGTCAACCCCGAGCGCGACCCGGGCCCCGTCTGGATCCACGGACTGACCAGCGATGTGCTCGCGGACGCCCCGCTGTTCCCGGACATCGCGGCCGAGCTGTCCGAGCGGCTCGACGGCCGGGTGCTCGTCGCGCACAACGCGATGTTCGACTGGTCGATGATCGCCCGGGAGTACGCACGCGCCGAGCGCACCGCGCCCGTCCGGCAGCGGCTGTGCACCATCGCGCTCTCCAAGGAGCTCCGGCTCCCCCTGCCCAACCACAAGCTGGAGTCGCTGGCCGCGCACTTCGGCGTCGTCCAGCAGCGGGCGCACCACGCCCTCGACGACGCGCGCGTGCTCGCCGAGGCGTTCCGCCCGAGCCTGCACGCGGCGGCGCGGGACGGGGTACGGCTGCCGCTGCTCGAATGCCGGCCGCTCACCGAGTGGTCGGACTCGCCCCCGGCCCCCCGGGCCGGCTACCAGCCGTCGTACCGGGGAGCGGGCGGCGCGAGCTGGCGCCCGTCGCGCAAGCGTCCGGCCTGCCCGTACCCGAACCCCGGGCGCTACGAGCCGGGCAAGCTGCTCCGGCAGGGCATGCGGGTGGCGTTCTCGGGTGACACGTCCGTGGACCGCGAGCTGCTGGAGGACCGGGCCGTGGAGGCGGGGCTGCACATCGCGACGAGCGTGTCCCGGCTCACCAGTCTGCTCGTCACCAACGATCCCGACGCGGCCACGTCCAAGACGGTCAAGGCCAAGGCGTTCGGCACCCCCGTCGTCGACGAGGCCGCCTTCACCCAGCTGCTGCGGGACGTGGTCGCGGCCGAAGGGTAGGTCCCGCGGCACGAGCAGGTCCCGCGGCACGAGCAGGTCCCGGCAGACGGGTGATTGGTACGCGACTCGCCCGCCGACCGCTCGCCGAGCCGCCGCCCGGCGTCCCACCCTGTGGCGCATGGCACGTTGCGAGGTATGCGGAAACGACTACGGCATGTCCTTCGAGGTGCACGCGCAGGGCGCGGTGCACGTCTTCGACTGCTTCTCCTGCGCCATCCACCGGATGGCACCGATCTGCGAACACTGCCGGGTCCAGATCATCGGCCAGGGCGTGGAGGCCGAGGGCCGCTGGTTCTGCAGCGCGCACTGTGCGCGCGCGGAGGGGAAGGTGGGCATCGTCGACAAGGTCTGACGCCACGGCCCGGCACCACGGCGCACACGCGGTGCTCCCCGGCGGGTGACCCACCGGCCGGGGAGCACCGCGCGCCAGGTAACGTCAAGGACGTGTACCGCTTCCTGTTGTCCCGGCAGTGGGTGATCCTCACCCTCCTGATGCTCGTTCTCATCCCCGTCATGGTGGAACTGGGATTCTGGCAGCTGCACCGGCACGAGCACCGGGTCGCGCAGAACGAGCTGATCTCCGGCAACCTCAGGGCCGAACCCCTGCCCGTCGGTGACCTCACCTCCCCCGGGCACACCGTTCCGCGCGCCGACTACTGGCGCCGGGTGACCGCCACCGGTACGTACGACACCGCGCACGAAGTCGTCGTACGCCGCAGGACCGACGCCGACGACCAGGTCGGCTTCCATGTCCTCACCCCGCTGGTCATGGACGACGGCCGCGCCGTCCTCGTCAACCGCGGCTGGGTCCCCTTCGGCGCCGACCAGCGGGCGTTCCCCGAGATCCCGGCCGCCCCCGGGGGCGAGGTCACCGTCACCGGGCGCCTCAAGGCCGACGAGACGACGGCGGGCAGCGGCATCAAGGACCTGAGCGGCCTGCCGCCCCGCCAGGTCATGCTGATCAACAGCGCGCAGCAGGCGAAGACGCTCTCGCGGCCCGTCCTCGGCGGTTACATCGAGCAGACCGGGCCCGTCCCGGCCGGTCCGAAGCCGCAGCTCGTGCCCGAGCCCGACGCCGGCTCCATCGGTCCGCACATGGCGTACGCCGTGCAGTGGTGGCTCTTCGCCGCCGCGGTGCCGGTCGGCTGGGTCGTTCTCGTACGCCGCGAACTGCGCGACCGCGCCGAATCCGGCGGGGCGGACGGGCCCGGCGGGGCAGGCGGGCCCGGCGGAGGGGCCCCGGCCGAGCCCGCCACCGCCGACGCCTGAACCGGCGTCCGCCGTTCAAACGGATACGGCTTAATGCCGTCCCCCCGTGGGAACACGAGTGTGCGTGACCCAACTCATCGAGGACTACGCGCTCATCGGGGACCTGCAGACCGCGGCACTGGTGGGCAGAGACGGTTCCATCGACTGGCTCTGCCTGCCCCGCTTCGACTCGGCCGCCTGTTTCGCCGCGCTGCTCGGTGACGAGGAGAACGGACACTGGCGCATCGCCCCGTCCGGCGGGGGTCCCTGCACGCGCCGGTCCTACCGGGGGAACAGCCTCATCCTGGAGTCGGTCTGGGAGACCGGCTCCGGCACGGTCAAGGTCACCGACTTCATGCCGCAGCGCGACCAGGCCCCCGACGTCGTACGGATCGTCGAGGGCCTCTCGGGCGCGGTGTCGATGCGCTCCACGCTCCGGCTGCGCTTCGACTACGGCAACGTCGTGCCGTGGATGCGCCGCACGAACGGCCACCGGGTGGCCATCGCGGGGCCCGACTCCGTCTGGCTGCGCTGCGACGCCACCGACCGGGTGAAGACCTGGGGCCAGCAGTACACCACCTACTCGTCGTTCACCGTCGCCGAGGGCGAGAAGGTCGCGTTCGTCATGACGTGGCACCCGTCGCACGAGCCGCAGCCCGACTTCATCGACCCGTACGAGGGCCTGGAGCACAGCCTCCACGACTGGGAGGAGTGGGCCGCCCGCTGCAAGTACGAGGGCCCGTACCGCGAGGCCGTGGTGCGCTCCCTCATCACCCTCAAGGCGCTCACGTACGCCCCGACCGGCGGCATCGTCGCCGCCCCCACCACCTCGCTCCCGGAGGAGATCGGCGGCGTACGCAACTGGGACTACCGCTATTGCTGGCTGCGCGACTCCACCCTCACCCTCGGCGCGCTCGTCGCCGCCGGCTACACCGAGGAGGCCGGGGCCTGGCGCGACTGGCTGCTGCGGGCGGTCGCGGGCGACCCGGCCGACCTGCAGATCATGTACGGGCTCGCCGGCGAGCGCCGGCTGCCCGAGACGGAACTGCCGTGGCTGGGCGGGTACGAGGGGTCCAAGCCCGTCCGCACCGGCAACGCGGCCGTCGACCAGCTCCAGCTCGACGTGTACGGCGAGGTCATCGACTCCCTCCATCTGGCGAGGGCGTCGGGCCTGCGCCCCAAGCCGCAGGCGTGGAACCTCCAGCTCAGCCTGCTCGGCTTCCTGGAGTCCAACTGGCGCGAGCCGGACGAGGGCCTGTGGGAGGTCAGGGGGCCGCGCCGGCACTTCGTGCACTCCAAGCTGATGGCGTGGGTCGCGGCCGACCGCGCCGTGCGCGCCCTGGAGGAGGACCCGGCGCTGCCCGGCGACGCGGACCGGTGGCGGGCGATGCGCGACGAGGTGCACCGGGAGGTCTGCGAGAAGGGGTACGACCCCGGGCGCAACACCTTCACGCAGTGGTACGGCTCCACCGAACTGGACGCCGCCACGCTCCTCATCCCCCGGACCGGATTCCTGCCGCCGGACGATCCGCGGGTCGTCGGGACGGTCGAGGCGGTGCAGTCCGAACTCGGTCACGGCGGTTTCATCCGCCGCTACAGCACGGACAGCCGCAGCGTCGACGGACTGCCGGGCGACGAAGGAACCTTCCTGGCCTGCTCGTTCTGGCTGGTCGACGCGTTGCGGATGACGGGCCGGACGAAGGAGGCCCGGGAGCTCTTCGAGCGGCTGCTGGCGCTGCGCAACGACGTGGGACTGCTCGCCGAGGAGTACGACCCGGTCTCCGGACGGCAGCTCGGAAACTTCCCCCAGGCGTTCAGCCACATCGGACTGGTGGGGTCCGCCCTCGCCCTCGTCCACGCCGAGACGGCAGGATGACCCCATGGATCTTGAACTGAAGGACCGGGTGTACGTCGTCACCGGAGCCAGCCGCGGGCTCGGCTTCGCCTCCGCGCGCCGGTTGACCGAGGAAGGCGCGAAGGTCGTCGTGAGCGGCCGGGACGCGAAGACGGCCGCCGACGCCGCCGCCGAGCTCGGCCCGAACGCGGTGGCGGTCGCCGCGGACAACGCCGATCCCGCGGCGGCCGGGCGTCTGATCGCGGCCGCCCGTGCGCACTTCGGACGCTTCGACGGCGTTCTCATCAGCGTCGGCGGCCCGCCGCCGGGCTCCGCCGCCGACAACACGGACGAGCAGTGGCAGGCGGCCTTCGACTCCGTCTTCCTCGGAGCGGTACGGCTGGCCCGCGCGGCGGCGGCCGAGCTCTCCGAGGGCGGTGTCATCGGCTTCGTCCTGTCCGGCTCGGTCCACGAACCGATCCCCGGCCTCACCATCTCGAACGGCCTGCGGCCGGGACTGGCCGGCTTCGCGAAGTCCCTCGCCGACGACCTGGGGCCGCGGGGCATCCGTGTGGTGGGCCTGCTGCCGGCCCGGGTCGAC
The DNA here is from genome assembly GCF_039533765.1 of Streptomyces enissocaesilis. Classification (NCBI taxonomy): domain Bacteria; kingdom Bacillati; phylum Actinomycetota; class Actinomycetes; order Kitasatosporales; family Streptomycetaceae; genus Streptomyces; species Streptomyces enissocaesilis. Next base: position 39,412 of record NZ_BAAAUD010000009.1, read on the forward strand.
ACGGACCGGGTGCGCGAGCTGGACGCCCTGTCCGGCGACAGCGACGCGGCCCGCGCGGCCAACGAGTCGCGCATCCCGCTGGGCCGTTACGGCACGCCGGACGAGTTCGGCAAGGTGGCCGCGTTCCTGCTGTCCCCGGCCGCGTCGTACCTGACGGGTGTCATGCTCCCGGTCGACGGCGGCACCCGCCGCGGCTTCTGACTCCTCGCGCTCACGTGATCGCGTCCTCGTCCGCCGGGGGAACTCCCGGGGAGCCCCTCCGGCGGACGAGGGCGTACGTCAGCTCACCCGCCGCGCCCGGTGCTTGACCTCGCGCATGCGGACCTCCGCCGGCAGCGCGTCCAGCCGTGCCGAAGCGCGTGCGTGAGCCAGCGGTCCACGCGTGAATCCCGCCAGCGTCCCGGCGGGCTGCGCGTGGGGCGGGAGGCGCAGCGCGACCCGTGCCCGGGGCGCCTGCCGCCGGCCCGTCAGCGTCACGCGCGCCCGTTCGACGCCGTCCAGTGTCTGCGCCTCGCCCGCCAGCGCGTTCTCCAGCGCCCGCCCCCGCACCACCGCTCCCTCGCCGTCACCGGTGTCGACCAGCACTTCGGCGAGCCGGGCACGGCGCAGCTGGGCGAGCAGCCACCACAGCGCGAGGAGGACCAGCACCACGAGGACCGCGATGACGGCCGGCCACCACCACCCCGCGTCCCGCCACCGCGTACGGTCCGCCTCGCTCAGCAGCACGTCGTCGGGCCCGCTGAAGGGCCACCACGACGGTACGGTCGCGCCGAGCCCGGCAGCGAGCACCGCGCCGCCCAGGGCGAGCAGCACCAGGCCCACGAGTCCGAGCAGGGCACGGTTGACCTTCTGGGGCATCGTCTCGTCATCCCTTCCTGGCCGGACGGCCGACACGTACGGACAGGCGCGGCTGCCGGTCGAGCCCGAGCTGCTGGATGCCGGCCGCGACCGCGGTGTCCAGGTCGGCCCGTACGTCGTCGAGTTCACGGAAGTGGGACACCGCCCGCACGCCCACTTTGGAGCGCCTCACCCGTACCCGCGCGGACTGCACGCCGGGCACCTCCATGGCCCGGTCCCGCAGCACCGTCGCGGCGGCGGGGCGGTCGAGTCCGGCCCGTACGTGGGCGGACGTGCGCCGCATCGGCAGAATCGAGCGCAGCCCGGGCGTGACGGCGAGGAGCAGCAGCCACAGGCCGAGCGCCGCCAGGGCGCCCGCGCCGACCAGCACCCACACGTCGTCCAGGGGCCGCGTCGCGAGGCCGTCCGCCAGTTCGCGGCGCCACCGCATCGCGGAGTGGCCGGCCCGTACCGCCGCGATGTCGTACAGCAGCAGACCGGTGCCGGCGAGCAGCACCAGGGCGACCAGCGCGGCCGGCACCCGGCGGGCGGACCAGAAGCGTCCTGATTTCCCGTCGCCGCCGCCCTGCTCCAGGGTCGGTACCGGGTCGTGCGCCTCGGCGGCCGAGGACCCGCCGGGACCGGGCGGGCGGGGAGGGTCGGACGGACCGGACGGGCCGGACGGGCCCTGTTCCCGTGCGACGACGGGGAGCGGCTGCGTACGGCTGTCGGGTTCGCTCATCGGACCTTCCCCCGTTCCCCGTGGAGCACCTGTGCCGGGTGCAGCCGCTCGACCTGGACCGCCACCTCGGACACCTCCATTCCCGCCATGGCCCGTACGCCCTGTGCGACGTGGCGCCGCACCGCGCCGCACAGGCCGCCGATGTCGGAGGGATAGCCGAGTTCGAGGACGACGCGCACCCGCGCCGTGTCGTGGTGCACCGTCACCGTGGCGTGCGGCGCCCTGCCGCCCTCGGGCACCCCTCCGAGCGCCTCGCGCGCCGACCGGGCGGCGATCTTCGCGACGACCCGGTCGGCGATCCGGGTCGCACCACGTTCGGCGGCTTCGACCTGACCGGCGGCCATCGCGGGGGTCACCTCGGCCGGTCGCCGCGTTCGCGCACGCGGAAGACATCGCCCGGTTCAAGATCGCCGTCGGCGAACCGGCCCACTACGAAGCCGATCGCGCCCAACGCCGCCACCAGCAAAAATGCTCCGAAACCGCCGAAATATCCGGCGAATCCGAGCGCCATACCGGCCGCAAGGCCGACCACCGCCATGTTCATCCTGCGCTCCCTCTACTGGAGACGTGACTCCGGCTCGTCCTCTGCCTCGTCGGGCAGCTTCACATCACTGACCGCGATATTGACCTCTACGACTTCAAGCCCTGTCATGCGTTCCACGGACGACACGACGTTCTGACGGACAGCGCGGGCGACATCGGCGATCGGTACGCCGTACTCGACGACGATCTCCAGGTCGAGAGCCGCCTGCACCTCGCCGACCTCGGCCTTCACGCCCCGGGTGACGGACTTGGCTCCGCCGGGCACCCGGTCGCGGACGGCCCCGAGCGTGCGGGAGAGACCACTGCCCATGGCGTGCACGCCCAGTACGTCGCGGGCCGCGAGCCCGGCGATCTTCTCGACCACACCGTCGGCGACGGTGGTGCGGCCCCGGCCGGCCGGGTCGCTGCCGCCCTGCTTGGTCATCGAGGGCTTCTTCCCCTCGCCGCCGGACACGTCCCTGCCGGGATTGTCCGGCGGGTTGGGCTGCACGGTGTCAGTCATGGCCGTTCGTCCCTTTCCGGGCGGTACTGGACTCCGTTGCCCACATTAGGGCCGGTTGCCCGATCTCGCGCCGGGGATGCGGCAGGCTGGGGCAATGGCACCTGACGGATGGACACGGGCAGTACGGCAGCGGCTCGGCCTGGGCAGACTGCTGCCCCTGGGTGAAGCGGCGGACGGCGCGTGGCTGGCGGAGAAGGCAGCCGCTCCGGTTCTGCGGCGGGCGGCGGAGGGGATCGCCGGCGTCGGTCTGGGGGCGCTGCGGATCGGGCTCGCGGACCCGGACACTGCGGCCGAGCCCGCCGTCTCGCCGCCCCCGAGCGCATTGCCGCCCGGGCCGCTGCGCATCGAGGCGGACTTCACGGCCACGGCCGGGGGCGAGCCGCTGCCGCAGCGGGCGGAGCGGCTGCGCATCGCGCTGCGGGAGGCGGCGTCGGCCCGGCTGGGACTCATGGTCACCGCGGTGGATCTGCGGGTGACGGACCTGGTGGAGGCGGGCCGGGAACCCGTCGCGGCCGCTCCCCCGGACGAGGGAGACGACGAGGAGGACGAGGGAGGCGGCGGAGGCGCAGGGCACCGCGAGGGACGCGGTGAGGCGCACGGGGACGGCCCGCCCCGCCCGGAGGAGGAGGCCGCGAGCCGGGCGGGCGCCGCCGCCGCGGCGGCGCCCGTCCCCGGCGTGGTGCGCCTGACCCACACCCTCGGCGCCCCGGTCCACCTCGCCGACGGCCACGTACGCGTGGAGCTGGCGGCCGCGGCGGACCGCCGGACGCTCGCGGTCGCCCTGGCCGTGCGCAAGGCGGTCCGCGAGGCGGTCACTGCGGTCCGGGGCGGCCGCCCCACGGTGGCCGTCCTGGTGACCCGCGTGGAGTGAACCGGGCGGCCCGCGTGGAGTGGATCAGTCGCCGATCCCCGCGAGGTCGCGGAGCCTGCGGGCCTGCGCGGCGCGCTCCGCGACGCGCTGTTCCTCGTACGTGCGCGAGGCCGCGCCCTGGAGAAGTGCCTTGGTCTCGATCACGGCGTCGCGCGGCGCGGCCAGCAGTGCGCCCGCCAAGTCCCGTACGGCGGCGTCGAGTTCACCGGCGGGCACCACCAGGTTGGCGAGGCCGATGCGCTCGGCCTCCGCCGCGTGGACGAAGCGTCCGGTGGCGCAGATCTCCAGTGCGCGGGCATAGCCGACGAGACCGTGCAGCGGGTGTGTACCGGTGAGGTCGGGGACGAGGCCGAGGCTGGTCTCGCGCATGGCGAACTGCACGTCCTCGGCGACGACCCGCAGGTCGCAGGCGAGGGCGAGCTGGAAGCCGGCGCCGATGGCATGCCCCTGCACGGCGGCGACGGTGACGAGGTCGCTGCGCCGCCACCAGGTGAACGCCTCCTGGTACTCGGCGATGACCGCGTCGAGGTCTTCGTCGGAACCGCGTGCCAGGTCGAGGAAGGAGGGCTCACCGTCGAACCCCTCGGGGCTGAACGCCTGCCGGTCCAGGCCGGCGGAGAAGGACTTGCCCTCGCCGCGCAGCACCACGACCCGCACGTTGCCGGGCAGAGACCGTCCGGCTTCCGTCAACGCCCGCCACAGAGCGGGAGACTGGGCGTTGCGCTTGGCCGCATTGGTCAGGGTCACCGTGGCAACGGCGTCCTCGACGGTGAGTCGTACGCCGTCCTTGTCGAGCACAGAGTCGAGCGAAGCCATGTGGCGCCTCCGGTTCGGGTGGCAGTCGTGCGGTCAGTAAGTGACTGCACAGTAACCACCCGGGCGATCCTCCGATCGCCCGGGTGGCCACCGCCCAAGAACCGATGAGCCGGGCCCGCCCGGGGCTGTCAGGCCGAAGCGGCCTTCTTGCCTCGCGTCGCCCCGCCGCGTCCCCGCAGCGTGACTCCGGACTCGCTGAGCATCCGGTGTACGAATCCGTAGGAGCGACCGGTCTCTTCGGCCAACGCCCGGATGCTCGCACCGGAGTCGTACTTCTTCTTCAGGTCTGCCGCGAGCTTGTCGCGCGCGGCGCCGGTTACCCGGCTGCCCTTCTTCAGAGTCTCGGCCACCCGTGCCTCCTCAAGGAAGTGCGCTCTGAACTCTCATGATCACCCCTTCCCGGCTTCCTGGCCACCCATTCGGCAAGGTCCGTACAACAAGGTTTGCCGGGGAGGAACCGCACGCCACAACTGGAATGGAGAAATCCGAGAGCTGCCCGCCCTGGGGCCGGACGGGGCACGGAGGGAACGGGCAGGTCAGCGCGGGCAGACGATCAGTGGAACGCAAAGGGCCCGCCCCACGGGGGACGGGCCGCGATCCGGTGCATGACACGCCGCGGTACGAGAGCCGCTCACCCAGATGAAGGATCACCCGTAAGCCGAATGATCCAGCCGGAGTGGATCAGGGCGGGATCCGGGCAGGGTCAGGCCAGGGCGACGAGGTCCTTGTAGTCGGGGCCCCACAGGTCCTCCACGCCGTCCGGCAGCAGGATGATCCGCTCCGGCTCCAGGGCGTCGACCGCGCCCTCGTCGTGGGTGACGAGGATGACGGCGCCCTTGTAGGTGCGCAGGGCGCCGAGGATCTCCTCGCGGCTGGCCGGGTCGAGGTTGTTCGTCGGCTCGTCGAGGAGCAGGACGTTGGCGGACGAGACGACGAGGGTGGCCAGCGCGAGACGGGTCTTCTCGCCGCCGGAGAGGACTCCGGCCGGCTTGTCGACGTCGTCGCCGGTGAAGAGGAACGAGCCGAGCGTCTTGCGGACCGAGACGAGGTCGAGGTCGGGGGCCGCCGAGCGCATGTTCTCCAGGACGGAGCGCTCCGGGTCGAGGGTCTCGTGCTCCTGGGCGTAGTAGCCGAGCTTGAGGCCGTGGCCGGGGATGACCTCGCCGGTGTCGGGCTTCTCCGCGCCGCCGAGCAGGCGCAGCAGGGTCGTCTTGCCCGCGCCGTTGAGGCCGAGGATGACGACCCGCGAGCCCTTGTCGATGGCCAGGTTGACGTCGGTGAAGATCTCCAGCGAGCCGTACGACTTGGACAGGCCCTCCGCCATCAGCGGGGTCTTGCCGCAGGGCGCGGGGTCCGGGAAGCGCAGCTTGGCGACCTTGTCGGAGACGCGTACCGCTTCGAGGCCGGAGAGCAGGCGCTCGGCGCGCTTGGCCATGTTCTGCGCGGCGACGGTCTTGGTGGCCTTGGCGCGCATCTTGTCGGCCTGCGAGTTGAGGGCGGATGCCTTCTTCTCGGCGTTCTGGCGCTCGCGCTTGCGGCGCTTCTCGTCGGCCTCGCGCTGCTGCTGGTACAGCTTCCAGCCCATGTTGTAGACGTCGATCTGCGAGCGGTTCGCGTCCAGGTAGAAGACCTTGTTGACGACCGTCTCGACCAGCTCGACATCGTGGGAGATCACGATGAAGCCGCCGCGGTACGTCTTGAGGTAGTCCCGGAGCCAGGCGATCGAGTCGGCGTCGAGGTGGTTCGTCGGCTCGTCGAGGAGCAGGATGTCGGCGTCCGAGAAGAGGATGCGGGCCAGCTCGACACGGCGGCGCTGACCGCCGGAGAGCGTGTGGAGGGGCTGGCCGAGCACGCGGTCGGGCAGGCCGAGCGCGGCGGCGATGGTGGCGGCCTCGGCCTCGGCGGCGTACCCGCCCTTGGTGAGGAACTCCGTCTCCAGGCGCTCGTACTTCTTCATCGCCTTCTCGCGGGTGGCACCCTGTCCGTTCGACATCCGCTCCTCGTTCTCGCGCATCTTGCGCAGGACCGAGTCGAGGTCGCGGGCGGACAGGATGCGGTCGCGGGCGAGGACCTCGAGGTCGCCGGTGCGGGGGTCCTGCGGGAGGTAGCCGACCTCGCCGGAGCGGGTGATGGTGCCGCCGGCGGGGGTGCCCTCACCCGCGAGGCACTTGGTGAGGGTGGTCTTGCCCGCGCCGTTGCGGCCGACGAGGCCGATGCGGTCGCCCTTGGCGATGCGGAAGGAAGCGGACTCGATGAGCAGGCGGGCGCCGGCGCGCAGCTCGATGCCGGAAGCGGTGATCAAGGGAAAAACTCCAGGGCGGTATGGACGGCGGAAGGGACGGGCGGAGGGATTTCTTCGACGCCGTCTAATGCACAAGGAGAGTTGCCATAGACCCAGTCTAACGGTCGTGCGCAACTACTTTTCGGACACGGGTTCCGCCCCCGTGGCCCGGGCTTTCCCGGGCCTCCGCGCTCTCCCGTCGCCGGCGGCCGGGGAGACGGAGGTCCGGGGGCGCGCCCCCGGCGGTTCCGCCGTATCCGCTACACCCCGCCCGTGTGCACCTGGAAGGCCGCCCGGCGCATGGCCTTGGCGAGGGCCGGGTCCGGGTGGGCCGCGGCCAGGGCCACCAGGACCTGGACGGTCCGCGGGTGGCCGACGGCGCGGACCTCGTCGAGCAGGGCCGGCACGGTCGACTGCACGGCGGCGTCGAGATGGCGCACCAGCAGCTGGATGTCGCCGTGGTCGGCGACGGCCGCGGCGGTGTCCACCCAGAGCCAGGTGGACTCCTCGCGGGTGAGGATCTCGTGGACGTCCTCGGGGTCGGCGCCCTCGTACTCCGCCAGCCACAGCAGGGCGTAGGGGCGCAGCGAACCGTCGTCGGCCGCGGCCCGTACGCCGGACTCCGCCGGGGCGCCGACCACCCGCAGCGCGTCGAAGGCGAGCCCGCGCAGCAGCGCGTCCTCGCCGCGGGCGGCTTCGAGGAGCTCGGTGACGGCGCTGGAGACGGTGCGGGCGGCGAGCCAGGCGCGGTACTCGGCACGGGCGGGGCCCGGGGTCAGGCGGGCGCAGCCGCGCAGCATGTCCTCGGCGGACTGCTCGATGTTCCCGGCGGGGCTCTGGGCCGCGACGCAGATCTGCTCCAGCTTGACCCACACCGCCCAGTTGCCGAGCGCGGTGAGGGTGGCGAGTCCGGGACCCAGGGTCAGGGCACCGACGGCGGCCTGGCCTTCCAGGGCCCAGTCGAGGAGGAGGGAGAGCGGAGCGTCCGGGGCGGCGGGGGCGGGCAGCGGCTGGGAGTCGTAGGGAACCTCGCAGCGCTCTTCGCGGAGCTCGACGACGCGCTGTTCGAGCAGGTCGAGCAGCGCCGGTACCTGAACGGGGCCGGCCGAGAGCTGGAGGAGGGAGAGCACCTGGGGGAGCGCTTCCACGACCTCGGCGACGGACGTGCCGGTGATGCCCTCCGGGGCGGGGTGGACGATCGACCAGGCGTCGAAGAGCGCGACCCAGCCGCGCAGGACGGCCGCGTCGTCACGGTCCCAGGCGCGCAGCCGCCAGCCCGGGCGGGCGCGGTCGCCGTGCAGCTCGATCAGTCCGGCGAGTCTGGCCCTGTCCCAGCCCGCGCGGACCTGCGCCGGCGTCAGGCCCAGGTCCGTCGCGGCCCGTTGGGCGGCCGCGGCGGAGAGGGCGCCGTCCCGGCCGGGCTCGACGTGGGACTCTCCGCCGCGCGGCGACGGGGAGGCCCAGCGTGCGACCCGTACGGCGTCGGCGAGCACGGCCCTGGCCTGACGGGCCAGTTCCGCGGGGGGCGGAGTGCCCTCGGGGGGCCTCGGGGCCGGGCGGGTACGCCGGTTCGTCACGGCCTGGGTTCCGCCCTGGGAAGCCAGGGGGAGGGCAGCGGCGAGGGGTCGCGGGCGGACAAGTCGGAGCCTGGAGTCGCGCGGTGTACGGGACGTCACGGGGAGCAGTCTCGCCGCTGACGCCCCGAAAGCCCAAACGGAACCGAACTCACCGCTCGTGGACCCGTTTGCGGGCCCGTTCGTGGGTCTGCTCATGGCCTGTCCGGGGGCGTCGCCCGGCCGGAACATCTCCCCCCGCTCTCCCCCGCCCGCCGCGCACGGGGCCGGTCGACTACATCAAAGGGGTCAGGAAACGGCGCAGGATCTCTTCGTAGGTGGCCGGATCGGCGTTCCACATGGCCGCGTGGGGCGCGTGCGGGACGGTGTGGAGCACCGCCAGCTCGGGGAGGAGCCGCGCGAGCTCCCGCGAGGTGCGCCACGGGGCCACGGCGTCGTCCGGGCCGTGGATGATCAGCGTGGGCACGCGCAGCCCCCCGGGGCCGGCCGCTTCGCGCAGGCGGTCTCCGCGCAGTCCCGTGCTGCCCTGCACGGCCCTGACGGCGAGCGGGAGGAGCACGCCCGGCGTGTGCCGGGAGGCGGCCAGGGCCCGCACCGTGGCCTCCCAGTCGAGGACCGGGGAGTCGAGTACGACGCCGCTGACGCGGTCGCGGAGCGGGGAGCGCACCGCGGCGTGCACGGCCATGGCCGCGCCGGTGGACCAGCCGTGCAGGATGACGTGCTCCGCGCCGCGCCGGACGGCGTAGCGGATCGCGGAGTCCACGTCGCGCCACTCGGAGTCGCCGAGGTGGCCGAGGCCGCCGGGCGGTCTGGGGGCGCCGGCGTCGCCCCGGTAGGCGAGGTCGAGGACGGGAAGCTGCTGGCCCAGCAGGAAGGGCAGGATGTTCATGGGGTGGGCGCGGGTGGTGCCGAGGCCGTGCACGGTGATCACCCAGGTGTCGCGGGCGCCCGGCAGGAACCAGGCGGGCAGCGCGCCGAGTTCGCCGGGGATGTCCACGTCGGTGTGGTCGAGACCGAGTGCGGTGCGCGGGTCGCCGGCGTACACCTGCGGGGTGAGCCGCACCCTGGTGCCCGGGCCGAGCGTGCCGTGGCTGACGCGTTCCAGGCGGCGTACGACGGTGTCCGCGGTGTGCGGCGCGTCGTCGAGGACGGGGCCGACGACGGCGTGGACGCCGAGGCCCTCGATGCCGTACGTGCCGGGGCGCAGCGACGCCAGGCAGCGGGTCAGGGTGATCTGTCCCGCCGCGGTGGCGTGCACGGTGAGCCGGGGGTCGCGGGGCAGCGGCCTGCCGGACGATGCCTTGAGTGCGGCGTCGCCGGCGTAGCGGCCGACCGCGACCGCTGCCGCGCCGACGCCGAGGAGGGTGGTGACGGCCGCTGCCGTCGCTGTAGCCGGGCGCACCGCTCCAGTGTCCGCACAGGAGGGGTCCGGGGCCAGTGGGCGGGGCCGGACGGCCGCGTGTCGGATCCAGCCGGGCCGGCCGTAGCCGCTCAGCTTTTCCCGCGCTTCGCGCAGCTGTCCGGCGGAGAGCAGGGAGGGTTCGCGCCCCGGCACCGAGCTCGCGGTGAGCCGGAGCCCGCACATCCGCTCCAGCTGCGCGGTGCGGTCGTGGGCCTGGTCGAGGGTGTCCCCGTAGGTCACGGCGCCGTCGTTGCGCAGCAGGCAGCCGGAGCGGTCGCGCAGGGCTTCGAGCACGTTCCCGGCCGGCTCCCGCGAGCCGTACGTGGCGTACGGGGCGGCGCGGACGGGGCCGCCGAGGGCCGCGGCCGTGCAGTGCACGAGGGACAGCTCGGCGACGAGGGCGGAGACGGCCGTGGCGCGCACGGCGTGGGTGTGGACCACGGCTCCGGCGGAGGTGGCCCGGGAGACCGCGAGGTGCATGGGGAGTCCGCTGGTCGGGACGAGGGCGCCGAGGACCTGTTTCCCGCCGAGGGCGACGGCGACGGCGTCCTCGGGCCGCAGCCGGTCGTAGGGGACTCCGCTCGGGGTGACGAGGACGAGCTCCGCGATCCGTGCGGAGGCATTGCCGGAGGTGCCGGCCACCAGCCCTTCCCGCACCGTCCTGCGGGCCGTGGCCACCAGGTCGTCCCACGCCCCCTCGATCGCGTCCCGCGCGTCCGGCGCGTCCTGCCGCTGCTCAGCCGTGCGGAGACCCTGCCGGCAGGGCCGGCGGGCGGGGGCGGGAGCCTGCCGGGTGACCAGGATCTCTTCCACGGGTCTCCGGCCGGGCCCACGGGGCTCGTGAGGGGCCGACAGGCCCCTGGATTGCCCGGTTCGGAGCCGTTCCCGGCCCGAACGGAACGCGGGCGAACCGCTTCGGGTCACCACACCGCCCGACCCAGTTCACCTTCCGTTCACTCAGGTTGCCTACGTTCCACTTGCCACTGACGTCAAACGATTGCCTGGGTAAATGGAACACATCACCTTGCTGCTCGCGATTGTGATCGTGACAGCTCTAGTGTTCGATTTCACGAACGGTTTCCACGACACCGCGAACGCGATGGCGACCACCATCTCGACCGGTGCCCTGAAGCCCAAGACGGCGGTGGCCATGTCCGCCGTGCTCAACCTGGTCGGCGCGTTCCTGTCCGTGGAGGTCGCCAAGACGATCTCCAGCGGCATCGTGACCGAAGAGGGCATCACGCCCGAAGTGATCTTCGCGGCGCTGGTCGGCGCCATCCTGTGGAACCTGATGACCTGGCTGATCGGCCTGCCGTCCAGTTCCTCCCACGCCCTCATGGGCGGTCTGATCGGCGCCACCATCGCCTCGGTCGGCGTCAGCGGTGTCAACGGCGGCACCGTCGTCACCAAGGTCCTGATCCCGGCGATCGCCGCCCCGCTCGTGGCCGGCCTCTCCGCGTACCTCGCCTCCCGGCTGACGTACCGCATCGGCCGCAACGCCGACCCGAAGGCCACTTCGAAGGGCTACCGCGCCGGACAGATCACCTCGGCGGGCCTGGTCTCGCTGGCCCACGGCACGAACGACGCGCAGAAGACCATGGGCATCATCACGCTGGCGCTCGTCGCCGGCGGTGTCCTCGTCCCCGGCTCCAACCCCCCGATGTGGGTCATCGTCTCCGCCGGCCTCGCGATCGCGATGGGCACCTACCTCGGCGGCTGGCGCATCATCCGCACCATGGGCAAGGGCCTCACCGACCTCCAGCCGCAGCAGGGCTTCGCCGCCCAGACCAGCGCGGCCAGCGTCATCCTCGCCTCCTCCAACCTCGGCTTCTCCCTGTCGACGACGCACTCCTGCTCCGGCGCCGTGATGGGCGCGGGCCTGGGCCGCAAGGGCGGCGTCGTCCGCTGGTCGACCGCCACCCGGATGTTCGTGGCCTGGGGCCTGACTCTGCCGGCCGCCGGCCTGGTCGCCGCGGGCTCGGAGTTCGTCACCAAGCAGGGTGACTGGGGCGTCGCCGCGGTCGCGGTCTTCCTCGTCGCCTCCTGCGTCGCGATCTGGTTCATCTCCCGCCGTCAGGTGGTCGACCACACCAACGTGAACGACGTGGACGCCGGCGACGACGAGCCCGCGGGCGTCGTGACCACCGCCATGGCGGCCGTCACCGTGCCGCCCACGGCCGCCGCCATCGCCGCCGAGGAACTCAAGACCACCATCCCGGCCCCGGCCGGCAGCTCCGCCGAGCCGGCCAGCCCGGCCGCGGTGTAAGGACAGGGACACAGCATGAACATCGACTGGGCAGCTCTCGGCTCCGTATTCGGCGTCAGTCTCGTGGCCACCGTCGCCCTGGTGGGCCTGTTCACCCTCGGCATCGTGGGTCTCTCCAAGCAGCAGAGCGCCTCCGCGCAGGGCGGCGGATCCGCCGTCCTGGCCCGCACCGGCGCGTACGCCTGCTTCGCGCTGTGCGCGGCGGCCGTGACGTACGGGATCTATCTGATCGTCGTCTGACACACCGTCCCCCGTCGGGGCGGACCACCACGGAGACCGCCCCGCCACCGGCCCTCAACAGCCGGTNACCACCACGGAGACCGCCCCGCCACCGGCCCTCAACAGCCGGTGGCGGGGCGGTCTCTGTGTGTCTCGGCACACTCTCCCGTCGCAGGTCAACGGCAAGTTGACGGCGTTCGCGGAGCGTGGTGGACTTCCGGAGCCGAATACGGCGGCACGAGAGGAAGTCCGGTGCGAATCCGGCGCGGTCCCGCCACTGTGACCGGGGAAGACGAAGAAGTCCCCGGGAGCCAGGAACTCTCACCGCCGGTCACGTCGAACCAGGGCGCGGACCCTGAGTGAGGACATATCGCCATGCCCGGCTGCCGTTCAGTCATTCCTGTGAGTACGACGCGTTCGCTTCGAGGCGCATCGGCCTGCTGAGCCATGCGTGCCGATCGCATCTTCGCGTACGGCGCCACCGCCGGCCTGATCGGCGACCTCGTCCTCGGTGATCCTCGCCGCGGGCATCCGGTCGCCGCGTTCGGGCGGGCCGCGGGCGCCGTCGAGTCCCTGCTGTGGCGTGACCACCGCGGGTGGGGCGCGGTGCACACCCTGGTGTGCGCCGGAGGCGCCGCCGGCGCCGCCGCGCTCGCCTCCCGTGCCGTACGCCGCTCCCCCGCCGCCGCTGTCGCCCTGACCGCCGCCGCCACCTGGGCCGTCGTCGGAGGCACGTCGCTGGGCCGCGAGGCGCGCGCCGTGGGCAGCGCCCTGGAGGCCGGGGACGTCGAGGTCGCCCGCGAACGCCTCCCCCACCTGTGCGGGCGCGACCCGCAGGCACTGGACGCGCAGCAGATCGCCCGCGCCGTCGTCGAGTCCGTCGCCGAGAACACCTCGGACGCGGTCGTGGGCGCGCTGGTGTGGGGCGCCCTGGGCGGTGTGCCGGGGCTCGTGGCCTTCCGCGCGATCAACACGCTCGACGCCATGGTGGGACACAGATCGGCCAGATATCTGCGCTACGGCTGGGCTTCGGCCCGCCTCGACGACGTGGCCGGCTGGCCCGGCGCCCGGCTGACGGCCGCCCTCGCGGTCGTGGCGGGCGGCGCGGACGGCGATCCGCGCGGTGCGGTGCGGGCCTGGCGTACGGACGCGGCCAAGCACCCGAGCCCCAACGCGGGCCCCGTGGAGGCCGCCTTCGCCGGTGCGCTCGGCGTGCGGCTCGGCGGGACGCTCTCGTACGCGGGCCGGGTCGAGCACCGGCCCGTGCTCAACGCCGCCGGCCGGCCCGTCGGCGTACCGGACATCGAACGGGCGGCGCGGCTGTCGCGCCGCGTCGGGGCGCTCGCCCTCGCGGCGGCCGTCGGGGGGCGGCTGGCGCTCGGGGCGCTGCGGCGCGGCGCGCGCGGTGGCGCACGTACAGGAAGGGGAGACGCATGAGCGGTTCACTGGGGGGCGGTCTGCTCGTCGCGGGGACCACCTCCGACGCCGGCAAGAGCGTCGTGACGGCCGGGATCTGCCGGTGGCTCGTACGCAAGGGTGTGAAGGTCGCGCCGTTCAAGGCGCAGAACATGTCGCTGAACTCGTTCGTGACGCGCGAGGGCGCGGAGATCGGGCGGGCCCAGGCCATGCAGGCGCAGGCCGCGCGGGTGGAGCCGACGGCGCTCATGAACCCCGTGCTGCTCAAGCCGGGCAGTGACCGCAGCAGCCAGGTGGTGCTGATGGGGAAGCCGGTGGGCGAGATGAGCGCGCGCGGGTTCTTCGGGGGATCCGGGCCCGCGGCGCAGCCGCAATCAGGCGCTGTGTCCCCCGGGAAAACGCTGCACGGCGGCAGGCAGGAAGCGCTGCTCGGGACCGTGACGGACTGTCTGCGGGAGTTGCGGGGCACGTATGACGCCGTGATCTGCGAGGGGGCGGGCAGTCCGGCCGAGATCAACCTGCGGCGTACCGACATCGTGAACATGGGCATCGCGCGAGCGGCCCGGTTCCCGGTGGTCGTGGTCGGCGACATCGACCGGGGCGGGGTCTTCGCGTCCTTCTTCGGTACGACCGCGCTGCTGAGCCGGGAGGACCAGGCGCTGGTGGCGGGCTATCTGGTCAACAAGTTCCGGGGGGACGTGTCGCTGCTCGAACCCGGGCTGGACATGCTGGAAGGGCTGACCGGGCGGCGTACGTACGGTGTGCTGCCCTTCGCGCACGGACTCGGGATCGACGAGGAGGACGGGCTGCGCGTCTCCTTGCGGGGAGCCGTACGGGAGTCCGTGGTCGCGCCGCCGGCCGGGGAGGACGTGCTGCGGGTCGCCGTGTGCGCCGTGCCGCTGATGTCGAACTTCACGGATGTCGACGCGCTCGCCGCCGAACCGGGGGTCGTGGTGCGGTTCGTGGACCGGGCCGAGGAGCTCGTCGACGCCGATCTCGTCATCGTGCCGGGGACGCGCGGGACCGTGAGGGCACTGGAGTGGCTGCGCGAGCGCGGGCTGGCGGACGCGCTGGCGCGGCGGGCGGCGGAGGGCCGCCCCGTGCTGGGCATCTGCGGCGGCTTCCAGGTGCTGGGCGAGCGCATCGAGGACGACGTCGAGTCGAGGGCCGGGACCGTGGACGGGCTCGGGCTGCTGCCGGTGCGCGTGCGGTTCGCCGTCGGGAAGACGCTGGCGCGGCCCGTCGGCAGCGCGCTGGGCGAACCCGTCGAGGGGTACGAGATCCATCACGGGGTCGCCGAAGTGCTGGGGGGCGCTTCGTTTCTGGACGGGTGCCGGGTGGGGTCGGTCTGGGGCACCCACTGGCACGGCTCGCTGGAGAGCGACGCGTTCCGGCGCGCGTTCCTGCGCGAGGTGGCCGCCGCCGCGGGCCGTCGCTTCGTACCGGCGCCGGACACCTCGTTCGGGGCGCTGCGCGAGGAGCAGCTCGACCGCCTCGGCGACCTGATCGAAGAACACGCGGATACGGACGCGCTGCTGCGGCTCATCGAGTCGGGCGCGCCCTCAGGACTTCCCTTCATCGCACCTGGAGCGCCCGCATGAGCATTGAGAACACCGTGCTGTTGCTGTCCACCGCCGACACCGACCTGCTGGCGGCCCGCGCCTCCGGCGCCCCGTACCGCATCGGCAACCCGACCCGTATCGACGCGGCGGCCGAACTGCCGGCACTGATCGAGGGTGCGTCCGTCGCCGTCGTACGGCTGCTCGGCGGCAAGCGCGCCTGGGAGGACGGGCTCGCCGTGCTCAAGGCGTCGGGGGTACCGACCGTCCTGCTGGGCGGTGAGGCCGTGCCCGACGCGGAGCTGATGGCCGAGTCGTCCGTACCGGCCGGTGTGGTCGCCGAGGCGCTGCGCTACCTCGTCGAGGGCGGGCCGGGGAACCTCGTCGAGCTGGCCAGGTTCCTGTCCGACACGGTGCTGCTGACGGGCGTGGGCTTCGCCGAACCGCAGAAGATGCCCGAGTGGGGTGTCCACGACAACGGCTCGCGTACGTACGACGAGGGGCGTCCGACGGTCGGCGTGCTCTTCTACCGCGCCCACGAGCTGTCCGGGAACACGTCCTTCGTCGACGTGCTGTGCGACCGGATCGAGGCGAAGGGCGCCAACGCCCTTCCCGTGTACTGCGGTTCGCTGCGCGGCGCCGACCCGGAGCTGTACCGGGAGCTCGGCCGGGCCGACGCGCTGATCGCGACGGTCCTCGCGGCGGGCGGCACCCGCGCCGGCGACGCCTCGGCCGGCGGTGACGACGAGGCGTGGGACATCGGCGCGCTCGCCGACCTCGACGTGCCCGTCCTGCAAGGTCTGTGCCTCACCTCGTCGCGCGCCGCCTGGGAGGCGTCCGACGCGGCGCTGTCGCCGATGGACGCGGCGATGCAGGTGGCCATCCCCGAGTTCGACGGGCGGCTCATCACCGTGCCGTTCTCCTTCAAGGAGCAGGGCGAGGGCGACGTACCGGTGTACGTCGCCGATCCCGAGCGGGCCGAGCGCGTCGCGGGTATCGCCGTGCGGCACGCGCGGCTGGCCCACAAGCCGAACAAGGACAAGCGCCTCGCGCTCGTCTTCACGGCGTACCCGACGAAGCACTCGCGCGTCGGCAACGCGGTGGGTCTCGACACGCCCGCCTCCGCGATCCGGGTGCTCGACGCCCTGCGCGACGCGGGCTACGGCGTGGAGGGCCACCCGGACAACGGCGACGAGCTGATCCACCGGCTCATCAACGCCGGTGGACACGACGTGGAGTGGCTGACCGAGGAGCAGCTGGCGGCGGCGCCCGCGCGCGTGCCGCTCGCGGACTACCAGGCGTGGTTCGACCAGCTCGAGCCCGAGCTGCGCGACGGGATGCTGGAGCACTGGGGCGAGGCGCCCGGTCAGCTGTACGTCGACGGGGACGAGATCGTGCTGGCGTCGCTCCAGTTCGGCAACGTCGTCGTGATGATCCAGCCGCCGCGCGGCTTCGGCGAGAACCCGATCGCGATCTACCACGACCCGGACATGCCGCCGTCGCACCACTACATGGCCGCGTACCGCTGGCTGGAGAACAGCTTCGGCGCGGACGCGATCGTGCACATGGGCAAGCACGGGACGATGGAGTGGCTGCCGGGCAAGGGCCTCGGCCTGTCGGCGGGCTGCGGGCCGGACGCCGTACTGGGCGAACTGCCGCTGGTCTACCCGTTCATCGTCAACGACCCCGGTGAGGGCACGCAGGCCAAGCGGCGCGGGCACGCCACGGTCGTGGACCACCTGGTGCCGCCGATGGCGCGTGCGGACACGTACGGGGACCTGGCGAAGCTGGAGCAGCTGCTGGACGAGTACGCGCTGGTGAGCGACCTCGACCCGGCGAAGGCACCCGCAGTACGGGCTCAGATCTGGACGCTGGTGACGGCGGCCCAGCTCCACCACGACCTGCATCTCGACGCGCAGCCGGACGACGACGACTTCGACGAGTTCGTCATGCACATCGACGGCTACCTGTGCGAGATCAAGGACGTGCAGATCCGTGACGGCCTGCACATCCTGGGCGGCGGGCCGGAGGCCGAGGCGCGGGTCAACCTGGTGCTGGCCGTGCTGCGCGCCTCGCAGGTGTGGGGCGGCAAGGCCAACGCCCTGCCGGGACTGCGCGCCTGCCTGGCCGAGCACTTCGGACTGGTCGAGAAGGAGCTGCTGGGCGAGCCGGGCGCGCCGGTGAAGGTGACGGACGGGCTGACCTCGCTGGTGGACGGCCCGGCGCGTACGGGCGCGGACGCGATCGACCTCCTCGAGCAGCTGTGCCGGCGGCTCGCCGAGGGCATGGAGGAGCGGCGCTGGGACGCCGCTGAGGCGGCCGGCCTGGTGACGGAGGTGCTGGGCGCCGAACTGCCGGACGCGGTGGCCGTGCTGCGGTTCGCGTGCGACGAGGTGGTGCCGAGGCTGGCCCGTACGACGGACGAGATCGACAACATCCTGCACGCGCTGGACGGCGGTTACGTGCCGGCCGGGCCGTCCGGGTCGCCGACGCGCGGTCTGGTCAACGTCCTGCCGACCGGGCGCAACTTCTACTCGGTGGACCCGAAGGCGATTCCGTCGCGGCTGTCGTGGGAGGTCGGGCAGGCGCTCGCCGACTCGCTGGTGGCGCGGTACCTGACGGACACCGGCGACTACCCGAAGTCGGTGGGCCTCACGGTCTGGGGTACGTCCGCCATGCGCACCCAGGGCGACGACATCGCGGAGATCCTGGCGCTGCTGGGTTGCCGGCCGGTGTGGGACGACGCGTCGCGCCGGGTGACCGGCTTCGAGATCGTGCCGCTCGACGAGCTGGGGCGGCCGCGCATCGACGTGACCGTGCGGATCTCGGGGTTCTTCCGCGACGCTTTCCCGCACGTGGTGGGGCTCATCGACGACGCGGTACGGGCCGTCGCCGAGCTGGACGAGCCCGCCGACCGCAACTTCGTACGCGCGCACGCCGACGAGGACACCGCCGAGCACGGCGACCGGCGGCGCGCGACGGCCCGCATCTTCGGCTCCAAGCCCGGGGCCTACGGCGCCGGTCTGCTGCCGCTGATCGACGCGCGCAACTGGCGCTCGGACGCGGATCTGGCCGAGGTGTACGCGGTGTGGGGCGGATACGCGTACGGGCGCGGTCTGGAGGGGAAGGCCGCTCGCGGGGACATGGAGACGGCGTTCCGGCGGATCGCCGTGGCCGCGAAGAACGTGGACACCCGGGAACACGATCTTGTCGATGCGGATGATTACTTCCAGTACCACGGCGGCATGGTCGCCATGGTGCGGCACCTGACGGGTGAGTCGCCCGAGGCGTACGTGGGTGACAGCGCGACGCCGGACCAGGTGAAGACGCGGACGCTGGGCGAGGAGACGCATCGCGTGTTCCGGGCGCGGGTGGTCAACCCCCGGTGGATGGCGGCCATGCGCAGGCACGGCTACAAGGGCGCCTTCGAGATGGCCGCCACGGTGGACTACCTGTTCGGGTACGACGCGACGGCGGGCGTGGTCGACGACTGGATGTACGAAAAACTCAGCTCCGAGTACGTCTTCGATCCGGAGAACCGGGACTTCATGCGGAAGTCCAACCCGTGGGCCCTGCGCGGGATCACGGAGCGGCTTCTGGAGGCGGCCGAGCGCGGGCTGTGGGCGGAGCCGGACGCCCGGACGCTGGAGCAGCTGCGGGCCACGTACCTGGAGCTCGAGGGCGACCTGGAAGGGGGCGACGCGTGAGCGGGCCGAAGTGCGTTCCGGTTGTCCTGGACCAGCTTGAAGTGGAGGCTTCCTCGTGAGTACGCCGTACCCCTTTACCGCGATCGTCGGCCAGGACGACCTGCGGCTCGGACTGCTGCTGAACGCCGTCTCGCCCGCCGTCGGCGGTGTGCTCGTGCGGGGCGAGAAGGGCACCGCCAAGTCGACCGCCGTGCGCGCCCTGGCGGCGCTGATGCCGGAGGTGGCCGTGGTCGCCGGGTGCCGGTTCTCCTGCGACCCGGGCTCCCCGGACCCGGCGTGCCCCGACGGGCCGCACGAGGCGGCCGGGGGCATGTCGCGTCCCGCGCGGACGGTCGAGCTGCCGGTCGGGGCCTCCGAGGACCGGCTGGTCGGCGCGCTCGACATCGAGCGGGCGCTGGCCGAGGGCGTGAAGGCGTTCGAGCCGGGTCTGCTGGCCGACGCCCACCGCGGCATCCTGTACGTCGATGAAGTGAACCTGCTGCACGACCACCTGGTCGACCTCCTGCTGGACGCCGCCGCCATGGGCGCGTCGTACGTCGAGCGGGAAGGCGTGTCCGTGCGGCACGCCGCCCGGTTCCTGCTGGTCGGGACCATGAACCCCGAAGAGGGCGAGCTGCGGCCGCAGTTGCTGGACCGGTTCGGGCTGACCGTGGAGGTGTCCGCGTCCCGGGAGACCGATCAGCGGGTGGAGGTCGTACGGCGCAGGCTCGCGTACGACGACGATCCCGCCGCCTTCGCCGCGCGGTGGGCCGGCGAGGAGGCCGCGCTGCGGGCCCGGATCGTGGCCGCGCGGGCGCTGCTGCCCCACGTACGGCTCGGGGACGGGGCCCTGCGGCAGATCGCCGCCACCTGTGCGGCCTTCGAGGTCGACGGGATGCGGGCCGACATCGTGATGGCCCGGACCGCTACCGCGCTGGCCGCCTGGGCGGGGCGCGGCGACGTACTCGCCGAGGATGTGCGGCAGGCCGCGCTGCTCGCCCTGCCGCACCGGCGCCGGCGCAATCCGTTCGACGCGCCGGGGCTGGACGAGGACAAGCTCGACGACACGCTGGAGCAGAACAGCGGGTCCGACGACGACGATCCCGACCCTGATCCGGACGGGCCCGGTGGGGGCGGGCAGCCGCCGCGGGGTGAGGGCGACGGTTCCCCGGAGGCGCCGGACCAGGACCGGCCCGGTGAGGCCGAGCCCGAGGCCGGTGAAGCCGAGCCCGAGGCCGGTGAAGCCGAGCCCGAGGCCGGTGAGGGGCGACGGGCCCCCGCGGGGGCCGGGGGCGAACAGGCGGCCGCGCGGGCCGGGGAGCCGTTCCGTACCAGGATGCTGAGCGTGCCGGGGCTGGGCGAGGGGGCTGCGGGGCGTCGGTCCCGTGCGCGTACCGAGCACGGTCGTACGACCGGGGCCCGGCGGCCGCGGGGGACGCTCACCAAGCTGCACTTGGCGGCGACCGTGCAGGCCGCCGCGCCGCACCAGCGGGCGCGCGGACGCAGTGGGCGCGGGCTGGTCGTACGGCGGGACGACCTGCGGCAGGCGACGCGGGAGGGGCGCGAGGGGAACCTCGTTCTTTTCGTCGTGGACGCCTCCGGGTCGATGGCCGCCCGGCAGCGGATGGGCGCGGTGAAGGGCGCCGTGCTGTCGCTGCTGCTCGACGCCTACCAGCGGCGGGACAAGGTCGGGATGGTGACGTTCCGGGGGAAGGACGCGGAGCTGGTGCTTCCGCCCACGTCGTCCGTCGACGCGGCCGCCGTCCGGCTGGAGACGCTGCCGACCGGTGGGCGTACGCCGCTGTCCGCGGGGCTGCTGAAGGCGCATGACGTGCTGCGGGTGGAGCGGTTGCGGGACCCCTCGCGGCGTCCGCTGCTCGTGGTCGTGACCGACGGGCGGGCGACGGGCGGCCCCGAGCCGCTGGCTCTGGCGGCGCGCGCGGCCCGGCTGCACGAGGTGGAGGGCGTCGCCTCGGTGGTCGTCGACTGCGAGTCCGGGCCGGTGCGGCTCGGGCTGGCCGGTGAGCTGGCGCGGGATCTGGGCGGCACGGCCGTCACGCTCGACGAGCTGCGGGCCGACAGCATCGCCGGGCTCGTCAAGGACGTACAGGGAACGAACAACAGGAGGGCAGCCTGATGCCGCAGGGACAGCCGAGCGTCGTACCGGACGACGGTCTCACCACGCGTCAGCGGCGCAACCGGCCGCTCGTCGTCGTGCACACGGGGGTGGGCAAGGGCAAGTCGACCGCCGCCTTCGGGCTCGCGCTGCGCGCGTGGAACCAGGGGTGGCCGATCGGGGTGTTCCAGTTCGTCAAGTCGGCGAAGTGGAAGGTCGGCGAGGAGAACGCGCTGAAGGTGCTGGGCGCGAGCGGCGAGGGCGGGTCCGTCGCCTGGCACAAGATGGGCGAGGGCTGGTCCTGGGTCCAGCGCGACGCGCAGCTCGACAACGAGGCGGCGGCGCGCGAGGGGTGGGAGCAGGTCAAGCGGGATCTGGCCGCAGAGACGTACCAGCTGTACGTGCTGGACGAGTTCGCCTACCCGATGCACTGGGGGTGGGTGGACACCGACGAGGTGGTCGAGGTGCTGCGGGACCGGCCCGGGACCCAGCACGTCGTGATCACCGGTCGCAATGCCCCCGGCAAGCTCGTCGAAGCCGCTGATCTGGTGACGGACATGTCCAAGGTCAAGCACCCGATGGACGCGGGCCAGAAGGGGCAGCGGGGCATCGAGTGGTAGCACGTCTTGTCGTCGCCGCGCCGTCCTCGGGGAGCGGGAAGACCACGGTCGCCACCGGGCTGATGGCCGCCTTCGCGGCGGCCGGGCTCGCCGTGTCGCCGCACAAGGCCGGGCCCGACTACATCGATCCCGGGTACCACGCGCTGGCCACCGGCCGGCCGGGGCGCAACCTCGACGCGTACCTGTGCGGTACGGAGCTGATCGCGCCGCTCTTCGCCCACGGTGCGGCCGGGTGCGACGTCGCCGTCGTCGAGGGCGTGATGGGGATGTACGACGGGGCTTCCGGGCACGGCGAGCTGGCGTCCACCGCGCAGATCGCGAAGCTGCTGCGGGCTCCGGTGGTGCTCGTCGTCGACGCGTCGTCCCAGTCGCGGTCGGTGGCGGCGCTGGTGCACGGGTTCGCGTCCTGGGATCCGCAGGTGCGGATCGGGGGCGTGATCCTGAACAAGGTGGGGTCCGCGCGGCACGAGGAGTTGCTGCGGGAGGCGCTGGACGAGTCGGGGGTGCCGGTGCTGGGCGCGCTGCGGCGCGAACGGCAGGTGCGGACGCCTTCGCGGCACCTGGGTCTGGTGCCGGTGGCCGAGCGGCGGGCCGAGGCGGTCGACGCGGTGGCGGCGCTGGCGGAGCAGGTGCGGGCGGGCTGCGACCTGGAGGCCCTGCTGGCTCTGGCGCGCAGCGCGCCGGAGCTCGGTGTGGACGCGTGGGACGCGGTGGCGCAGGTCGCGGGCGCGGGGGACATGGTGGCGCAGGTCGCGGGGGGCGCCGCGGCGCAGGTCGCGGGGAAAGTGGGCGGGCGGCCGGTGGTCGCCGTCGCGGCCGGGGCCGCGTTCACGTTCTCGTACGCCGAGCACGGCGAGCTGCTCTCCGCCGCCGGAGCCGAGGTCGTGCCGTTCGATCCGCTCCGGGACGAGCGGCTGCCCGAGGGGACGCGCGGTCTCGTTGTCGGCGGCGGGTTTCCCGAGGTGTACGCGCCCGAGCTGTCCGGTAATGAGCCGCTGCGCACGGCAGTCGCCGAGCTGGCGTGGTCCGGGGCGCCGGTCGCCGCCGAGTGCGCCGGGCTGCTCTACCTCTCGCGGTCTCTCGACGGGCAGCCCATGTGCGGTGTGCTCGACGCAGAGGCGCGGATGTCGGAACGGCTGACGCTGGGGTACCGCGAGGCGGTCGCGGTCTCCGAAAGCCCGCTGGCCGCCGTCGGGACCCGGCTGCGGGGACACGAGTTCCACCGGACGGTGATCGAGCCCGCGGCGGGTCCGGCTCCCGCCTGGGGGATGCGTCTGCCCGAGCGGCGGGTCGAGGGGTTCGTACAACAGGGTGTGCACGCGAGTTACCTGCACACCCACTGGGCCGCCGAGCCGGGCATGGCCAGGAGATTCGTCGAGAGGTGTGCGGGATGAGCGGGACCGGTGGAATGAGCGGGGCGAGCGGGATGGACGGGGCGAGCGGGATGAGTGGGACGCGCACGAAACTGACCGGTGTCGGTGTCGGGCCCGGCGACCCCGAGCTGGTGACCGTGAAGGGCGTCAACGCCCTGCGGGACGCGGCGGTCGTGGTCGTTCCCGTGATGGACAGCGGCGAACGCGGGCGGGCCGAGGCGACCGTGCTGCACTACGTCGACGCGGCGAAGGTCGTCCGGGTCGTCTTCGCTCTCAACGAGCGCGAGGACCGGGCACGGCGCGAAGCCGCCTGGGACGCGGCCGGGGCGCGGGTCGCCGAACTGCTGCGGGAGCACGGCTCGGTGGCGTTCGCGACGATCGGTGACCCCAACGTCTACTCGACGTTCACGTACCTCGCGCAGACGATCGCGGAGCTGGTGCCGGGGACCGGCGTGGTGACCGTGCCGGGCATCACCGCCATGCAGGACCTGGCCGCCCGCAGCGGGGCCGTGCTGACGGAGGGGACCGAGCCGCTGACGCTCGTTCCCGTGACCGCCGGGGCCGCTGTGCTCAAGGAGGCCCTGGAGGGACCCGGGACGGTCGTGGCGTACAAGTTCGGGCGGCTGGCGGGCGAGGTGGCGACCGCGCTGCGCGAGACGGGACGTACCGGGGACGCGGTGTGGGGATCGGCGCTCGGGCTGCCCGGCGAATCGATCCGGCCCGCCGCCGAGCTGGGGGAGGACGGGGCTCTGCCGTACCTCTCCACGCTCATCGCGCCCGCGCGGCGCGACGGCCGTCGCGGGGGCAAGTTGTGAGTCCGGTGCGCGGTTCAGTGCGCGATGCCCACCACCAGCCAGATGAAGGCCACACCGGCTGCCGTGCACAGCAGCGTGGAGCGCGCCGGGTGGTCGTGGTGGGCCTCGGGCAGGATCTCGGCGGCCGCGAGGTAGAGCAGGGCGCCGCCGAAGAAGCCCAGATAGCTTCCGAGAAGTTCCTCCGGAAGGGTGAAGAGGAGAGTGGACGCCGCGCCCGCCACCGGGGCCAGCGCGTCCGCGAACAGCATCGCCACGGCCTTGCGGCGCGCGTTCCCGTACAGGCTGGTGAGCGTGTACGTGTTGAACCCGTCCGCGAAGTCATGGGTGACGACGGCGAGCGCGACGGTCGTGCCCATGCCGCCGCCGACCTGGAAGGCCGCGCCGATCGCGATGCCGTCCATCAGGCTGTGACCGACCATCGCCGCCGCCGCCGTCAGCCCGACCTGGGGTGCGCGCCCCTCGTGCGCGCCGTGCGCCGCCCGGCGTACGGCCAGCAGGCGCTCCACCACATGGGCTGTCAGAAAGCCTCCGACGAACAGCAGGAGTGCCTGCGGTACGCCGAACCGTTCGTCCCCCGCGGCCTCCAGCGCCTCCGGCAGCAGCTCCAGGCCGACGACGCCGAGCATCAGCCCGCCCGCCAGGCCCAGCACCAGGTGGCGGCGGTCGGTGACGCGCTGCGCCACCCAGCCACCGAAGAGCGTCATGAGGAACGCGCCGAGCGCGACGAAGACCGCCATGTGCTCTTGCTAGTCGATCGACCCCCTGCCGCGCACATCCGTGACCGCACCCGCTTCACCCCTGAACTGCCTGAATTCCCCGAGTTCCCGAGTTCCCCGAACTCGTGGATCCCGTGAATCCCGTGAATCCCGAGAGGACCCCCACTCATGGCCGATGCCCCCACCGGCAAGGTGACCTTCGTCGGCGCCGGGCCCGGCGCCGCCGACCTGCTGACCTTCCGTGCCGCGCGCGCCATCGCCGACGCCGACGTCGTGATCTGGGCGGCGAGCCTCGTACAGGCCGAGGTCCTGGAGCACGCGCGCGAGGGCGCCGAGATCCTCGACTCCGCCGCGATGTCCCTGGAGGACGTCGTCGCGGTGTACGAGCGGGCGCTGCGGGACGGGCTGAAGGTGGCCCGTGTGCACTCCGGCGATCCCGCCCTGTGGGGCGGTACGCAGGAGCAGGTCGACCGGTGTGCGGAACTCGGTCTGGACGTCGAGATCGTGCCGGGCGTCTCGTCGTTCTCGGCGGTCGCCGCGATCGCGCAGCGCGAGCTGACGATTCCCGAGGTCGCGCAGTCCGTGATCCTGACCAGGCTCGGCGGCGGCAAGACGCCGATGCCGCCCGGTGAGGAGGTGCGGGAGTTCGCGCGGCACGGCACGACGATGGCGGTCTTCCTGTCGGCGGCCAGGTCCGGGCAGCTGACGGCGGAGCTGCTGGAGGGCGGTTACCCGACGGACACGCCGGTCGTCATCGCGTACCAGGTCACCTGGCCCGAGGAGTTGGTGCTGCGGTGCACCGTCGCGACGCTGGAGGAAACGGTGAAGGAGCACAAGCTCTGGAAGCACACGCTCTTCCTGGTCGGCCCGGCGCTCTCCGCTTCCGGTACGCGCTCGCACCTCTACCACCCCGGCCACTTCCACGGCTTCCGGCGGGCCGACCGCACCGCGCGGGCGGCGCTGCGCGCGGAGCGCGGCTCCGCAGAGGTGAGAGCGGAGAAGTCCGGGTCATGATCACTGTTGTCGGTACGGGGACGGGCGCGCCCCTGGCCCCCGACGCCCGTACGGCGCTGGACGCCGCCGGGCTCGTCGTCGGGGGCCGGCGCCACCTGGACGCCGCCGGGATTCCCGAGGGCGTGGCCCGGGTGGTGCTCGGGCCGCTCGCGCCCGCGCTGGACGCGGTCGCGGGGCATCTGGCCGAGCGGGCGGACCGCACGGATGCCGGGGTCGTGGTGCTGGCCTCCGGGGATCCCGGGTTCTTCGGGATCGTACGGGCGCTGGCGGAGCGGTTCGGGGCGGACGCGCTGGACGTACGCCCGGGGGCGCCCTCCGTCGCGGTCGCGTTCGCGCGGCTCGGGCTGCCGTGGGACGACGCGGTCGTCGTCAGCGCGCACGGGCGGGCGCTGCGGACCGCCGTGAACGTGTGCCGCGCGCACCCGAAGACGGCCGTCCTGACCGGGCCCGGCGCCGGGCCCGCCGAACTGGGCGCCGCCCTGGCCCGTACCGGTATTCCGCGCACCCTCGTCGTCGCGTCCGCGCTCGGCGATCCCGCCGGGGGCGAGAGCGTCGAGCGCCTCTCCCCCGGCGAGGCGGCGGCGCGGGACTGGCCGGCGGCGGTCAGCGTCGTCGTGTGCCTGGACGAGTCGCGGGCGCTGGCGCCGGCGCAGCGGACGGTCGCCGGGCGGGGCAGTGGTCCCGCCCAGTGGGCGCTGCCCGAGGCCGCGTTCGAGCACCGCGACTCGATGATCACGAAGTTCGAGGTACGGGCGCTGGCGCTCGCCCGGCTCGGTCCGCGCCCGGGCGACCTGGTGTGGGACATCGGGGCGGGGTCGGGGTCCATGGCCGTGGAGTGCGCGCGGCTGGGGGCGGCGGCGATCGCGGTGGAGAAGACCTGCGACGGCGTGGAGCGCGTGCGGGCCAACGCCGCCGCGCACGGGGTCGACGTACAGGCCGTCCACGGATCCGCGCCGACCGTGCTGTCCCGACTGCCCGAACCCGACGCGGTGTTCGTCGGGGGCGGCGGGGGCGAGCTGCCCGCCATCGTCGCGGCGTGCGCGCGCGGCGCGCGGCGCACGGTCGTGGTCGCGCTGGCGGCGCTGGACCGGGTGCCGGCGGTACGGGCGGCCCTGGCGTCCGCCGGGTTCGCGCCCGAGGGCGTGCTGCTGCAGTCGTCGCGGCTCGCGCCGCTGCCCGGGGACGTGACCCGGCTCGCGGCCGCCAACCCTGTCTTTCTGCTGTGGGGCCACCGCCCCGCGGAACCGGCAAGTGAAGGAGCAGTTCAGTGATCGGCCTCATCTCCGCCACGGCGGCAGGCGCCGTGGCCCGAGACCGGCTGGCCGCGGCCTGGCCCGGTCGTACGCGGGTGTACGACGGCCCGGTGCGGGAGGCGGTCGGACGCGCCTTCGCGGAGTGCGAGCAGTTGGTGTGCTTCCTCGCCACGGGCGCGGTCGTACGGCTGGTCGCCCCGCTCCTCGCGGGCAAGGCGTCCGACCCGGGCGTCGTCTGCGTCGACGAGGCGCAGCGCCACGCGGTGTCGCTCCTGGGCGGCCACGGCGGCGGCGCGAACGAGCTGGCGCTCGCGGTGTCGGGGGTGCTGGGCTGCGCCCCGGTGATCACGACGGCGACGGACGCCACGGACGTGCCGGGCCTGGACACGCTGGGCTGGCCCGTCGAGGGCGCGACGGCCGCCGTGACCCGCGCGGTCCTGGACGGCGACCCGGTCACGCTGGTGGCGGACGCGGTGTGGCCGCTGCCGCCGCTGCCGGCGAATGTGGCACCGGCGGACACGGCGGCGGTCCCGGGGACGGACGCGGCGGTGGAGGGCGGCCGGGCGCCGGGCGCGGACGACGCGCGGCGGACCGCCGGGGACACGGAGCGCGCCGGGGCCGGGGCGGGGGGCGGCCTGGCCGAGGCGGCCGCTGCCGCCGCCGTGCCCGTGGGAGGGCTGCCCGGTGCCATGGCCGCGACCGTCGCGGCCGGTGTCCTCGCGGAGGCGGCCTCGGCCGCCGCCGGGTCCGGGGAAGGGCGGGTGCCGGCCGGGCCCGCCGTGCTGCGCGTCACCGACCGGCTCGTCGGCATCGGGGACCGGGAGGTCGTCCTGCGGCCGCCGTCGCTGGTGGTCGGCGTGGGGGCCAGCAGGGGCGCCCGCGCCGACGAGGTGTCCGGACTGATCGAGGAGGCGCTGGCGGACGCCGGGCTCTCGGTGCGGTCCGTCGCCGCGCTCGCGACCGTCGACGCCAAGGCCGACGAGGCCGGGATCGTGGAGGCGGCGGCCCGGCTCGGAGTGCCGCTGGAGACGTACACCGCCGGGGAGCTGGCCCGTATCGACGTGCCGAACCCCTCGGGGGCTCCGCTCGCCGCCGTCGGGACGCCGTCCGTGGCGGAGGCCGCGGCGCTCGCCGGCGGGGGCGAACTCCTCGTACCGAAGCGGAAGTCGGCTCCCGGGGGGCGGGCGGCGATGGCCACCTGCGCCGTCGTGCGCAGGCGGCCGCGCGGGCGGCTCGCGGTCGTCGGGCTCGGGCCCGGCGCGCGCGATCTGCTGACACCGCGCGCCCGTGAGGAGATCCGGCGGGCCTCGGTGCTCGTCGGGCTCGACCAGTACGTCGACCAGATCCGCGACCTGCTGCGGCCGGGCACGCGCGTCCTGGAGTCGGGGCTGGGCGCCGAGGAGGAGCGGGCCCGTACCGCCGTCGCCGAGGCCCGCGCCGGGCACGCGGTCGCGCTGATCGGGTCGGGGGACGCGGGCGTGTACGCCATGGCGTCGCCCGCGCTGGCCGAGGCGAGCGACGACATCGACGTCGTCGGCGTACCGGGGGTGACGGCGGCGCTCGCCGCCGCCGCGATCCTGGGCGCCCCGCTCGGCCACGACCACGTCTCGATCAGCCTCTCCGACCTGCACACGCCGTGGGAGGTCATCGAGCGGCGCGTACGGGCCGCGGCGGAGGCCGACATCGTCGTGACGTTCTACAACCCCCGCAGCCGGGGCCGTGACTGGCAGCTCCCCAAGGCGCTGTCGATCCTCGCGGAGCACCGCGAGCCCACGACGCCCGTCGGTGTCGTACGCAACGCCTCGCGCCCGGACGGCACGAGCCGCCTCACCACGCTCGCCGCGCTCGACCCGGCGACCGTCGACATGATGACCGTCGTGGTCGTCGGCAACACCGCCGCCCGCGAGATCGCGGGCCGCATGGTGACCCCGCGCGGTTACCGCTGGCAGACGGAGGGTTCGTGATGACGACGGACACGACAGACACCACGGACATGACGAACACGGCGAAGGCCACGGACAGGATCGTCCACCCCATCGAGCAGGAGTCCTTCCGGCGGCTGCGCTCCCGCCTCGACACGTCGCACTTCGCACCGCTGACGCGGGCCGTCGTGGAGCGGGTCATCCACTCCGCGGCGGATCTGGAGTACGCCGGCGATCTGGTCTGCGACGAGCGCGCGCTCGAAACCGCGCACGCCGCGCTGCACGCAGGTGCGCCGGTCGTCGTGGACGTGGAGATGGTCGCGGCGGGGATCACCCGGCGCGAGACCGTGTGCCGGCTGAGGGAAGCCCAGGCCGGACCGGAACTGACCCGCAGCGCCCACGCGATCAGGCTGGCGTACGAGCAGGTCGGGCCCGGCGCCCTGTGGGTGATCGGCTGCGCGCCCACCGCGCTGGAGGAACTGCTGCTCCTGGACGCCGAACCCGCGCTCGTCATCGGGCTGCCCGTCGGCTTCGTCGGGGCGGCCGAGTCCAAGGCGGCGCTGCGTGAGAGCGGGCTGCCGGCCGTCAGCAATGTTTCGGAGAAGGGCGGTTCGGCGGTCGCAGCGGCCGCGCTGAACGCCCTGCTCTACACCCCCCTCACCAAGGAGAAAGCGTGACCACCGCGCCCGCACTGCTCATCGCCGGCCACGGCACCCGCGACGACGCCGGAGCCGGAGCGTTCCGCGACTTCGTCGGGGAACTGGGCAGGCGCCACCCCGAACTGCCCGTCGCGGGCGGCTTCATCGAGCTGTCCCCGCCGCCGCTCGGCGACGCCGTCGCCGGTCTGGTCGAGCGGGGCGTCACGCGCTTCGCGGCCGTTCCCCTGATGCTGGTGTCCGCCGGTCACGCCAAGGGCGACATCCCGGCGGCGCTGACCCGCGAGAAGGAGCGCCACCCCGGGATCTCGTACACCTACGGCCGTCCGCTCGGCCCGCACCCGGGTCTGCTGGCCGTGCTGGAGCGGCGGGTCGACGAGGTGCTCGGCGACCTGGACCGGTCCGAGGTGACCGTGCTGCTCGTGGGGCGCGGCTCCACCGACCCGGACGCCAACGCCGAGGTGCACAAGGCGGCACGACTGTTCTGGGAGGGACGTGGGTATGCGGGTGTGGAAACCGCGTTCGTCTCGCTCGCCGCGCCCGACGTGCCGAGCGGGCTCGACCGCTGCACGAAGCTGGGGGCCGGGCACATCGTGGTCCTGCCGTACTTCCTCTTCACCGGGATCCTGCCGGACCGGGTGCGGCGGCAGACGCGGGACTGGGCCGCCGCGCACCCGGAGACCGGGGTGCGTTCGGCCGATGTGATCGGCCCCACCGAGGAGTTGATGGACCTCGTGATGGAGCGTTACCAGGAAGCCGTCAAGGGCGACCTGCGCATGAACTGCGACTCCTGCGTCTACCGCATCGCCCTGCCCGGCTTCGAGGACAAGGTGGGGGCGCCGCAGCAGCCGCACTTCCACCCCGACGACGACGGGCACGGACATGGACACGGACATGGACATGGACACGGGCACGGGCACCACCATGCGCACGCCCACTGACACCGCTCACGATCTGCGCCACCACGGAGACGCCGAGGTCCGCGAGGGCGGTCTGACCGACCTCGCGGTCAACGTACGGGCGGACACTCCCCCGGCCTGGCTCAAGGCCCGCGTCGCCGCGTCCCTGGACACGCTCGCGGCCTACCCGGACGGGCGGGCCGCGCGCGCGGCGGTGGCGCGGCGGCACGGGCTGCCGGTGGAGCGGGTACTGCTGACGGCGGGCTCCGCGGAGGCGTTCGTGCTGCTCGCGCGCGCGCTCGCGGTGCGCCGGCCCGTCGTCGTACACCCGCAGTTCACGGAGCCCGAGGCGGCGCTGCGGGACGCGGGGCACGAGGTCGGGCGGGTGCTGCTGCGCGAGGAGGACGGTTTCCGGCTGGATCCGGCGGCCGTTCCCGAGGACGCCGATCTGGTGGTGATCGGCAACCCGACCAACCCCACGTCCGTGCTCCACCCGGCGGAGGCCGTCGCCCGGCTCGCGCGCCCGGGGCGGACGCTGGTGGTCGACGAGGCGTTCATGGACGCGGTGCCGGACGAGCCGCAGGCGCTGGCCGGACGTACGGACGTACCCGGTCTGGTGGTGCTGCGCAGCCTCACCAAGACGTGGGGCCTCGCCGGACTGCGCATCGGATACGTCCTGGCCGGCCCGGAGACGGTCGCGGCGCTGGAGCGGGCGCAGCCGCTGTGGCCGGTGTCGACGCCGGCGCTGACCGCCGCGGAGGCGTGCATGGCGCCGGCGGCGCTCGCGGAGGCGGCGCTCGCCGCGCGGCAGGTGGCCGCCGACCGGGCGCACCTGCTGGCCGGACTGGCGGAGTTCGATGAGGTGCGGGTGGTGGAGGCGGCCGAGGGCCCCTTCGTCCTCGTACGGATGGAACGGGCCGACGAGGTACGAATGCGCCTGCGGGGGCTGGGCTTCGCGGTGCGGCGGGGGGACACCTTCCCGGGGCTCGGGCCGCGGTGGCTGCGGCTCGCGGTGCGCGACCGGGTCACGACCGGCCGCTTCCTCCAGGCGCTGGACCAGGCGCTGACGCTGGTCGCGCGCTGACCGGCCTTTCCCCGTTTCCTCGTTTACCCGGGATCCGACGCCCCGCGGACGGGGGCCGGGAAACAGGGGCCGGGGATCCGGGGTCAGGGGTGAACGCCCCTGCCGTCAGGCCCGGTTCGCCGGCCCCTGCCGTCAGGCCCGGTTACGGGCGCGGCGGGTGCGGGCCACCGCCAGGGCTCCGGCGCCGGCCACCAGCAGCAGGCCCGCACCACCCGCCAGGTACGGTGTCGTGGAGTTGCCGCCGGTCTCGGCGAGGCTCGCCTCGGCCTCCGTCTGGGGCTTCACGTCCGGGGCCGGAGCCTCCTTCGGCTCCTCCGCAGGCTTCTCCTCCGCCGGGCTCTCCACCGCCACCGGTGTCTTCGGCGGCTTCGGCGACTCGCACGTCGCTCCCGCCAGCGTCACCGTGCCCTCGACCTCGGCGACGTTCAGCTTCAGCGGATTCACCGACACCTTCAGTTCGAGCGCCGTGGCCGCGGCCGTGCGCGAGGTGGTGTGCGTCTTCGACAGGTCGAGCGTCACCACGCCCACCGCGGGCACGTCGACCCGCGTCTGCCCGCCCGCCGACAGCGTGACCTTCCTGCCGAGCACGGTCACCGCACCGAGCACGTTCGACTCGGCCACGGGCTGCCTGCCCGCCTCGCACAGCGCCTTCGACGTGACCTTCTCCACCTCGATGAGCGAGAGCAGCGGCAGCCCCGGCACATGCACCTGGGCGTGTGCGAGGTCGGTGTAGCCCTCGGCCTTGTGCGCGTCGGCCGTCGCCTTCGCCGTGGCCACGTCGGCGCGCAGCACACTGACCGGCCTGCCCTGTTCCACGCCGTCCAACCGGACCGTCAGCGCGGTCTTCTCCGCGCTCGCCGGGGCGTTCACCTCGTTGAGGGTGGTCGTGAGCGGCACGTTGACGCTCTTGTTGAGCAGGGACACGTCGAGTCCGGTACGGAGCACGACGGCGCTCGCCTTCCCCCCGCCGTCGCCCTCGGTGGCGTGCGCCGCCGGAGCGGCGGCGAGCAGGGCGGCGGGGCCCGCAGCCAGCGCGAGGGCGGCCGCGGTGGCTGCGGACCGGCGCGTGGACCGGCGCTCGGACCGGGCTGCGGACCGGCGTGCGGGCATGCTGAAGATGGTGCTGTTCAAGGTGGTGGAACCCCCACGAGTGACACGGCGCCGCCCGGCGCACTCCACGGGGACACGCGGGCGCCGGCGGCTGAGACACGGGAATCCTTACGCACTTCGAGTGAACGGTCAGCTACCCGCAGTCAGTTCACTCCAAAGGGGGGTTTCCGATCTCGCATTCGAATCTGCCGGGTCTCCGGGCACGGACGTTCCCGTCGGCGCCCCTCAGCACCCGCCCGTTCCCCTCCGTACCCGCCCGCTCCCGTCAGCCGACGATCCGCCCGTTCAGGACGATCCGCCGGGGCGCCGCCAGTACGCGCACGTCCGCGCGCGGGTCCTCGTCGTACACCACCAGGTCGGCGGGGGCGCCCTCCTCCAGCAGCGGGCGCCCGAGCCATTCGCGCGCCCTCCATGTCGTCGCCGACAGCGCGTCCAGGGCCGGGATGCCCGCCTTCATGAGTTCGGCGACCTCGTCCGCCACCAGGCCGTGGGCGAGCGAACCGCCCGCGTCCGTGCCCACGAAGACGGGCACGCCCGCGTCGTACGCCGCGCGCACCGTGTCGTACCGGCGCTCGTACAGCTGCCGCATGTGCGCCGACCAGCGCGGGAACTTCGCCTCGCCGCCGTACGCGAGGATCGGGAACGTCGCGATGTTGACCAGGGTCGGCACGATCGCGACCCCGCGTTCGGCGAAGAGCGGAATGGTGTCCTCGGTCAGGCCCGTGGCGTGCTCGATGCAGTCGATGCCCGCCTCGACGAGGTCGCGCAGCGAGTCCTCGGCGAAGCAGTGCGCGGTGACCCGGGCCCCGAGCCGGTGCGCCTCGGCGATGGCCGCCCCGACCTCGCCGCGCGGCCAGCACGCCCCCAGGTCCCCGGTCTCCCGGTCGATCCAGTCGCCGACGAGCTTGACCCAGCCGTCGCTGCGCCGGGCCTCCCCCGCGACGTACGCGACGAGGTCGCCGGGCTCGATCTCATGGGCGAAATTACGGATGTAGCGACGGGTACGGGCGATGTGCCGGCCCGCCCTGATGATCTTCGGGAGGTCGGCGCGGTCGTCGATCCAGCGGGTGTCGGACGGCGACCCGGCGTCGCGGATCAGCAGCGTGCCCGCATCCCGGTCGGTGATCGCCTGCTTCTCGCTGGTGGCCTCGTCGACCGGGCCGTGCCGGTCGAGCCCGACGTGGCAGTGCGCGTCGACCAGTCCGGGCAGCGCCCACCCCTCGACGACCTGCGCGTCGCGTACGCCGGCGGGCCGTTCGTACGTGACCCTGCCGTCCACGGCCCACAGCCCGTCCCGTACGTCGTCGGGCCCCGCGAGCACCCGTCCCCTCACCCGCAGCACCGTGTGATCACTCATGCGCAGCACTCTACGAGGGGGCGACTACGCTCGGCCCGGAGAGACCGAACACTGATCCGAAGAGAGCTCCGCCGTGACACATCCGCTTCTGGACCTGGCCCCGCTGACCGCCGCGCACTTCGCGGCCATCGAACGCCGGGTCGCCTCGCTGCTCTCCACCGAGCAGGACGTGGTCATCATGCAGGGCGAGGCGCTGCTTCCCCTCGAAGGCTGCATCCGCGGCGGCGCCCGCCCCGGCTCGGCCGCGCTGAACGTGGTGACCGGGCCGTACGGGCAGACCTTCGGGAACTGGCTGCGCGACTGCGGCGCGGCGGTCTTCGACCTGACCGTCCCGTTCCACACGGCGGTCACCGCCGAGCAGATCGGGCAGGCCCTCGACGAGCACCCCGAGATCGACTTCGTCTCGCTGGTGCACGCGGAGGCGGCGACCGGCAACACCAACCCGGTGGCCGAAATCGGTGAGGCCGTACGGGCCCACGGCGCCCTCTTCATGCTCGACGCGGTCGCCTCGGTGGGCGCCGAGCCGCTGCTGCCCGACGCGTGGGGCGTGGACCTGTGCGTGATCGGCGCGCAGAAGGCGATGGGCGGCCCGGCCGGCGTCTCCGCGGTGTCGGTGAGCGAGCGCGCCTGGGAGCGGATGGCCGCCAACCCGGCCGCCCCGCGCCGTTCGTACCTCTCCCTCCTGGACTGGAAGGAGCGGTGGATCGACGGCGGCCGCAAGGCGCTGCTGCACGCGCCCGCGCAGCTGGAGATGCTGGCGCTGGAGGCGTGTGTGGAGCGCATCGAGGCGGAAGGACTCGACGTACTGATGGCCAGGCACCGGGCCGCGGCCTCGGCCACGCGCGCGGGTGCGATCGCGCTGGGCGGCGGCCTGGAGCCGTACGTCCACGCGGCGCGCGACGCCGCGCCGGTGGCCACGACGCTGCGCGTTCCCGCCGGGGTGGACGCGTCCGAGGTGGTCGCGAAGGCGCTGGCCGCCGACCCGTCGCTGCCGTTGATCGCGGGCGGCGGGTCGCTGTCCAAGGAGATGATCCGGGTCAACCACTACGGCATCGACGCCACACGGGGCGTGGTCCAGTCGTCGCTCGGCGCGCTGGGCGCGGCGCTGAGCGAATCGGGAAAGCAGGTCGACTTCGAAGCTGCCCGAAAGGCCGTTGCGGAAACCTGGCCCGGCGAATAAATTCTCTGAATTCAATGAACTCCGGATAACGGGAAGCTGCTTTTATCAGGGCAGCTTCCCGTTTTCTTATGCCCGCTTGCCCCGAGCTCAAACGTGGAGGTTTCAAGCAAAGATCTGGGCGGTTTCGGGGGTGTGACCGACCCCACATCATGGGTGATTTGAGCGGTAATTTACCGCCAAATCCCCCAGATTTGCAGTCTGCTCGCGCGAAGTGTGCGCCCGCGCGATAACACAGATTCTCCTTCCACCCAACCCCTTCCCGCGATGCATTTTTTGAATTCGCTGGGTAAATTGCATCCGCATGACCGCCGCACAAGCAGACCTTGCACGGACCCGAAGCGAATTCCTGCAGATCGAAGCTCCGCAAGCAGAGGACGGAGCCGCGATCTGGCGCATCGCCCGCGACTCCGAGGTCCTGGACCTCAACTCCTCGTACAGCTATCTGCTGTGGTGCCGCGACTTCGCGGCGACTTCGGTCGTGGCCCGGGACAGCCCCGGGGGCGAGCCGATCGCGTTCATCACGGGCTACATCCGCCCCGAGCGCCCCGAGACCCTCGTCGTCTGGCAGGTCGCCGTCGACCACGCCCACCGCGGGCGCGGGCTGGCCGGCACGCTCCTGGAGGCGCTGACCGAGAAGGTCACCGCGCGCCAGGGGGTGAAGGTGATCGAGACGACCGTGACCCCGGACAACACCGCCTCCAACCGGCTGTTCACCTCGTACGCCGAGCGCCACGGTGCGCCCCTGGAGCGCGAAGTGCTCTTCGACGGTGAGCTGTTCCCCGAGGAGACGCACCTGCCCGAGGTGCTGTACCGCATCGGCCCTCTCGCCGCCTGATCCGCCCCCTGCCGACTTTCCTCCCCCTTCTTTCCCCAGTTCTTTTCCCAGGAGACCGCTGTGACCATCACCCCTCCCGCCCTGAGCGTCTTCGAGACCCTGGAATCCGAGGTACGCAGCTACTGCCGCGGCTGGCCGGCCGTGTTCGACCGCGCGCAGGGCAGCCACCTCCACGACGAGGACGGCCACACCTACCTCGACTTCTTCGCGGGCGCCGGGTCACTCAACTACGGTCACAACAACCCGGTACTGAAACGGGCGCTGATCGACTACATCGAGCGCGACGGCATCACCCACGGCCTCGACATGGCGACGTCCGCGAAACGCGCCTTCCTGGAGACCTTCCAGAACGTGGTGCTGCGGCCGCGCGACCTGCCGTACAAGGTGATGTTCCCGGGCCCGACCGGCACCAACGCCGTCGAGGCCGCGCTGAAGCTGGCCCGCAAGGTCAAGGGCCGCGAGTCGGTCGTGTCCTTCACCAACGCCTTCCACGGCATGTCGCTGGGCTCGCTCGCCGTCACCGGCAACGCGTTCAAGCGGGCCGGCGCCGGTATACCGCTGGTGCACGGCACGCCGATGCCGTTCGACAACTACTTCGACGGCACGGTCCCGGACTTCCTGTGGTTCGAGCGGCTGCTGGAGGACCAGGGGTCCGGCCTCAACAAGCCCGCCGCGGTGATCGTCGAGACGGTGCAGGGCGAGGGCGGCATCAACGTCGCCCGCGCCGAGTGGCTGCGCGCGCTCCAGGACCTGTGCCACCGCCAGGACATGCTGCTGATCGTCGACGACATCCAGATGGGCTGCGGCCGCACCGGCGGTTTCTTCTCCTTCGAGGAGGCCGGCATCACGCCGGACATCGTCACCCTGTCGAAGTCCATCAGCGGGTACGGCCTGCCGATGTCGCTGTGCCTGTTCAAGCCCGAGCTGGACGTCTGGGAGCCGGGCGAGCACAACGGCACCTTCCGCGGCAACAACCCCGCGTTCGTCACCGCCACCGCCGCGCTCAACGCCTACTGGGCCGACGGCCAGATGGAGAAGCAGACCATCGCCCGCGGCGAGCAGGTCGAGCGCGCGCTGCTGGCCATCGCCGACGAGAACGACGGGGCCGGGGTCGGCTTCCGGGGCCGGGGCCTGGTCTGGGGCCTGGAGTTCGCCGACAAGGAGCGCGCCACGGCGGTCTGCCGCCGCGCCTTCGAGCTCGGCATGCTGCTGGAGACCTCGGGTCCCCAGAGCGAGGTCGTGAAGCTGCTGCCGGCGCTCACCATCTCCCCCGACGAACTGGACGAGGGGCTGCGCATCCTGGCCCGTTCCGTCCGCGAGACCGCCTGACGGCGAGGCCGCCCGACCGTCCCACCGTTTCATCGCAGTAACACAGAAGGGCTCGACTCACCGTGATCGTCCGATCGTTCAAGGACATTGAAGGCACCGACCGCCATGTGAAGGCCGCCTCCGGCACCTGGGAGAGCAAGCGCATCGTGCTCGCCAAGGAGAAGGTCGGCTTCTCGCTCCACGAGACCGTGCTGTACGCGGGTACGGAGACGTCGATGTGGTACGCGAACCACATCGAGGCCGTCCTGTGCACGGAGGGCGAGGCCGAACTCACCAACGACGAGACCGGCGAGACCCACTGGATCACGCCGGGCACGATGTACCTGCTGGACGGCCACGAGCGCCACACCATGCGCCCCAAGACCGACTTCCGCTGCGTGTGCGTCTTCAACCCTCCCGTCACCGGACGGGAGGACCACGACGAGAACGGTGTCTACCCGCTGCTGACCGAGGAGGTCTGAACCATGACCGACGTACTGACCCCGCGCATCGAGACCCCCCGCGCCGACCTCTACCCGACGCGCGGCGCCGCCGAGGTGACCACCCCCCGCCAGGACCCGGTCGTCTGGTCCGCGCCCGGCGCGCCGGGTCCCGTCGAGCCCGCCGAACTCATGAGCTTCGAGCGGGACGGCTTCCTCACCGTCGACCAGCTCATCACCCCGGACGAGGTGTCGCTCTACCGGGCCGAGCTGGACCGGCTGGTCGCCGACCCGCAGGTGCGGGCGGACGAGCGCTCGATCATCGAGCCCACGTCCCAGGACGTACGGTCGGTCTTCGAGGTGCACCGCATCAGTGAGGTCTTCGCACAGCTGGTGCGCGACCCGCGGGTGGTCGGCAGGGCGCGTCAGATCCTCGGCTCGGACGTGTACGTCCACCAGTCGCGGATCAACGTCAAGCCGGGCTTCGGGGCCTCGGGCTTCTACTGGCACTCGGACTTCGAGACCTGGCACGCCGAGGACGGTCTGCCGAACATGCGGACCGTGTCCGTCTCGATCGCGCTGACCGAGAACTACGACACCAACGGCGGTCTGATGATCATGCCGGGGTCGCACAAGGAGTTCCTGGGCTGCGCGGGCGAGACGCCCAAGGACAACTACAAGAAGTCGCTCCAGATGCAGGACGCCGGCACGCCGTCGGACGCCGCGCTGACGCGCATGGCGGACCGGCACGGCATCAGGCTCTTCACGGGCAGGGCCGGCTCGGCGACCTGGTTCGACTGCAACTGCATGCACGGCTCGGGCGACAACATCACGCCGTACGCGCGCAGCAACGTCTTCATCGTCTTCAACAGCGTGGAGAACACGGCCGTCGAACCGTTCGCGGCGCCCGTGCCGCGGCCGGAGTTCATCGGGGCGAGGGACTTCACGCCGGTGAAGTAGGCGGCGGCCGGGCGGCGCGAGCCCCCGGACAGGCGGGCGGGACCGGTTCGGTGGAACCGGTCCCGCCCGCCTCGCGCATGCCCCAGGCGCTTCAAGCACGTCGGTGCTTCAGGCGCTTCAGACCGTCAGCGCCGGATAGTCGGTGTAGCCCTTGGCCTCGCCGGCGAAGAAGGTGGCCGGGTCCGGGGTGTTGTACGGTCCCCCGGTCTTCAGCCGGGCCGGCAGGTCCGGGTTGGCGAGGAAGAGCGCTCCGTACGCGACGAGGTCGGCGACGCCCTCCTCGACGAGTCCGAGCGAACCGTGGTCCGTGGGGCCCTCGGTCGCCGGGTTGAGGACGAAGGTGCCGGAGAACTTCGCGCGCAGTTCCAGCAGCAGTCCACGCTGCTCGGGGGAGACCTCGACGGCGTGCAGGTAGGCGAGGCCGAGCGGCGCTATGGCCTCGACGAGCGCCGGGTACACCGCGTCGGTGTCGGTCTCGGCGATGTCGTTGTACGGGTTGGCGGGCGAGATCCGCAGGCCGGTCCGGTCGGCGCCGACGGCCGCCGCGACCGCCTTGGTGACCTCGACGGCGAAGCGGACGCGGTTCTCGACGGAACCGCCCCACTCGTCGGTGCGCAGGTTGGTGTTGGTCGCGAGGAACTGCTGGATGAGGTAGCCGTTGGCACCGTGCAGTTCGACGCCGTCGAAGCCGGCGTCGACGGCGTTGCGGGCGGCGCTCACGAAGTCGGCGATGGTCTCCAGCACCTCGGCGCCGGTCAGCTCGCGCGGGGTGACGAAGTCCTTCATGCCCTCGGGGGTGTAGAGCTGCCCGGCGGCGGCCACCGCGGAGGGGGCGACCGGGACCAGCCCGTCGGGGAGGAGGACGGGGTGGCCGATGCGGCCCGCGTGCATGAGCTGGGCGTAGATCCGGCCGCCCGCGGCGTGCACGGCGTCGGTGACCTCGCGCCAGCCCGCGGTCTGCTCCTTGCTGTGCAGGCCGGGGGTGAAGGGGTAGCCCTGGCCGACGACGGAGGGCTGGACTCCTTCGGTGACGATCAGACCGGCGGAGGCACGCTGGGTGTAGTACTCGGCGGTGAGCCCGGTCGGTACGCCGCCCTCGGCGGCACGGCTGCGGGTCATCGGGGCCATCACGATGCGGTTGGCGAGCGGGGTGCCCGACAGGTCGAACGGGTCGAATGCGGTGGTCACGGCAGAAGCCCCCAAAGGAGAAACATGGATATGTGGTCGACCAATGAAACCCGGCCGAAGCCACTGTAACGTATTAGTTGGCCGACCAAGCTAAAGTTGTCCCCACAGTTCCGAGAAGGAGTTCCCATGAGCGCCGAACCCGCCTGCCCCGAGCCTCCGAGCACCGCGAGCGGCGGCCCGGTCAGCCACTCCATCTCCCGGACCGCCCGGCTCCACCGCATCGCCGCGGGCCGGCTCCTGCGCGATCTCGGCCTCTACCCCGGCCAGGAGTTCGTGATGATGCACCTGTGGGATGCGGGGCCGGTGCGCCAGTCGGAGCTGATCAAGGCGGTCGGCCTGGACCCGTCGACGGTGACGAAGACGCTCCAGCGCCTGGAGCAGTCGGGCCATGTGCGCCGCCGCCCCGACCCCGCGGACCGGCGGGCCGCCCTCGTCGAGGCGACCGGCCGGAGCTGCGGCCTGAAGGCGCAGGTGGAGCAGGCCTGGCAGCGGCTGGAGGAGATCACCCTGGCCGGACTCGACGAGCCCGAGCGCAAGGAACTGCTGCGGCTGCTGGACCGCGTGGAGGTCAACCTCTGCCCGCAGGCGCGGGAGGAGGCGCAGTCCGCGGCGCAGGCGTGCGCGACGGACCGTGCCCCTGACGGCTCCGCCCCGCCCGGTGATCGAGGAGCGGAGCCCGGGGCCTGAGTTCCGGGGCCCGACCTGAGTGCCGGGCCCCGAGCAACGGGCCACCGGGCCCGAGCCCCCGCGCCCCGGACCCCGGGCCCCCGGAGTCCGAGCACCGGGCCCGAGCACCGCGCCCGGGGCCACCGAGTCCGAGCACCGGGCTCCGGAACTCCGGAACTCCGGGACTCCGGGACTCCGGGACTCCGGGACTCCGGGACTCCGGGACAGCACCCCGGCGGCGCCTCAGCCGGCGAGCACGTCCAGCGCCCGGTCCACATCGGCGGCGGTGTTGTAGAGGTGGAAGGACGCGCGCAGCTTCCCCGCGCGCACGGAGACGACGATGTCCGCCTCCGTCAGCGCGTCGAGCCGGTGGGCGAGCCCCGGGGTGGCGACGACCACGGAGTCGGCGGGAACGGGCTCGTGGCCGAGGGAGACGAGCCCTTCCCGGAAGCGGGCGGCGAGCGCGGTGGTGTGGGCCCGTACGTTCTCGACGCCGATCTCCTCCAGGAGCGCGAGGGACTGCTCGGCGCCGACGTACGGCAGGAAGGGCGGCGGCTCGTCGAACCGGCGGGCGCTGCGGGCGAGCTCCGCGACGGGGCCGTACGTACTGTCCCAGATGTCCTCGCCGGCGATCCATCCCGCGTGGAACGGTGTGAGGGATTCCTGCGCCTCCTCGGTGACGGTGAGGAACGACGCGCCGCGCGGCGCCATCAGGTACTTGTAACCACCGGTGACGGTGTAGTCGAAGCTCCCCGCGTCGAAGGGCAGCCAGCCCGCCGCCTGGGTCGCGTCGACGAGCGTACGGGCGCCGTGGGCGGCGGCGGCGGCCCGTACGGCGGCCAGGTCGGCGACGCGCCCGTCGGCGGACTGCACCGCGGAGAAGGCCACCAGTGCGGTTTCCGGGCGCACCGATCCGGCCAGGGCCTCCAGCGGCACGTACCGCACCTTGAGGTCCCCGCGGACCACGAACGGATTGATCACCGAGGCGAAATCCCCCTCGGCGCACAGGACTTCTGAACCGGGGGGCAGCGAGGCCGCGATCAGCCCGACATGGACGGCCACCGCACTGCCGAGGGCGACCCGCTCGCCGGGAACCTCGACGAGCCGCGCGAAGGACGCGCGGGCGGCGGTCACGGCGTCGAAGCTGTTCCCGCCGTCGGGGCTGCCGGTCGCGTTCAGCTCGGCCGCGGCCTTGACGGCCTCGACGCCGCGACGGGGCAGCAGCCCGCAGGTGGAGGTGTTGAGGTACGTCGTCTCCGGCGCGAACTCGGCGCCTACGGCTTCGGTGAGAGTAAGGGGTTCCATGCCCTCCACTCTGCTGCCTCAGCAACTCCCCGTCCATTACCTATGTTTGCCCAGTACCCCCAAGCAATGCTTATGCGTTGCTCCCGCTACCAGCGAGGCGGTCCGCCCGCACCTGTTCCGGCGCCTGGGCAACGCCCTCCAGGGCCTCCAGGCCGCGCAACGGCCTTGCGCGGCTGCCCGGTTGCCCGGCCGCCCGGACAGGGTCGGCCCTGAAATCATTCGCCCGCCCTCGTCTCGCCCGGTACGGTCACGGAATTGTTCACGCTGCTGTGAGCCCATGGGGTTCGCGTGTGGCCCCTCCGGCGGTTCCCGGGCTGAAAGCAGGTTTCGTCATGGCATGCCGTATCAGTGAACTCGTGCTCGATTGCCGCGACCCCGAGGTACTGGCGCGGTTCTGGTGCGAGGTCCTGGACTTCGTGGTGCTCGATCGCGAAGGGGACGACTGCTTCGAGATCGGGCCGCGCGAAGGGTTCGGCGGCCCGCAGCCGACGATCATCCTCAGCCGCAGGGACGAGCCGGAGCCGGGGAAAACCCGGCTGCACATCGACGTCAACGCCACCGACCGCGATCAGGACGCCGAGCTCGAACGCCTGCTGGAGCTCGGTGCGCGCCCGGCCGACATCGGCCAGACGGGGGAGGAGCAGTGGCATGTCCTGGCCGACCCCGAAGGAAATGAGTTCTGCCTGCTCAAGGCCCGCCTCAACCCCCTCTGATGCTCATCGGTCACGCCCCGGCACGAGGTCTCCGGCACGAGGTTTCCGGCAGGGGGTTCACCGGCCGAGAAGAACCTGAACACCGGAGACCTCGTGGCCACCCCTGGCGGTGACGAGCCGGCGTGACCTGTCCGACGAGCAGGGGGCTCGGCCGGAACCGCTCATTACCTCGCAGGAGGCCGCGGGAGGCCGCGGGAGAGCGGAGTTCAGTGGGCGGCGGTCGCGGTCAGGCGGCTGGAGGCCGACCGGTAGGCGCCGGGCGGCAGGCCGGTCCTGCGCAGCAGGTGGAGGCGGAGCGAGTGGGCCGTACCGAGTCCGCGGGCTCGGGCCACCTGGTCCATGGGGAGCGTGGTGGTTTCGAGCAGTGCGCGGGCGCGCTCGACGCGCCGACGCAGCAGCCACTGGAGAGGGCCGGCCCCGGTCTCGTCGTGGAAGCGGCGCGAGAGGGTGCGCACGGAGACTCCCGCGTGGCGGGCGAGGTCGGCGACGGTGAGCGGCTCGTCGAGGTGGCGCATCGCCCAGGCGCGCGTGCGGGCGAAGGGGGCTCCGCGTTCGGGCGGCAGCGGGATTTCGGTGAGCTGGGTCTGGCCGGCGCGGCGTACGGGGACGCACCGGCCGCCGGGGACTTCGCGGCCGGCCCGGGTCCGTCGCCGCTGATCAGCTCGGGGCTGCTGGCGGTGGGGACGTCGGCGACGCCCACCCGGCCGCGGCCGGCGCCGGCGGGTGCGGGGGTCTGCCCCGGGGCCCGGCCCTCCATCGCCGGACGGGCTGGAACTGCCGCTCCTGGACAGCTTCCGACCCGCCCGGCGACGGGCGACGGGCGACGGGCGACGGGCGACGGGCGGAGCCCCGGTTACTCCAGCCGGCCGTCCACCCGCCGCGGCAGCCCCTGCGGGTTGCCGTCGCGCAGCTCCGGCGGGAGCAGCGCCTGCGGCGTCGACTGGTAGGTGACCGGCCGCAGCCAGCGCTCCACGGCCGTCGCGCCCACCGACGTGGACGTGGACGTCGTCGCCGGGTACGGGCCGCCGTGGTGCTGGGCGGGGGCGACCGCGACCCCCGTCGGCCACCCGTTGACCAGCACGCGGCCCGCGAGCGGGGTCAGCTCCGCGAGCAGGCCCGCCCCGGTGCCCCCGTCACCCGCGAGTTCCTCCGTGGAGAGCTGGAGGGTGGCGGTGAGGTTGCCGGGCAGCCGGGAGAGTACGGCGGTGACCTCGGCGGGGTCGTCGTAGCGCGCGACGACGGTGACCGGTCCGAAGCACTCCTCCAGGAGCAGGTCGTGCGCGCCTTCGGCGGCCAGCAGCCGCGCCGGTACGGTCAGGAACCCCGCGCTCACCGCGTGCTCGCCGCCCTCGCCCGGGGCCACCGGGGCTTCGGTGTCCGCCAGCGCGGCCCGCTCCCGTACGCCGGAGACGAACGCGTCCCGCATCCGGTGGTCGAGCATCACGCCGGGACCGGCGGCGCCGACGGCCTCGACCAGGGACTTCAGCATCCGGTCGCCGGCCTCGCCGGCCGGGGCCAGGACGAAACCGGGCTTGGTGCAGAACTGCCCCGTGCCCAGCGTCAGGGAGCCCGCGAGGCCGGCGCCGATCTGCTCGGCCCGCTCCTCGGCGGCCGCCGGCGTGACCACGACCGGGTTGAGGGAGCCGAGTTCGCCGTGGAAGGGGATCGGGGCGGGGCGGGACGCCGCGGCGTCGAAGAGCGCCCGTCCGCCGCGCACCGAACCGGTGAAGCCCGCGGCCGCCACCAGCGGGTGCTTCACCAGCTCGACGCCCGCGTCGAAGCCGTGCAGCAGGATCACCACGTCCTCCGGCAGGCCGATTCGAGCCGCCGCCCGGCGCAGCACGGACACGCAGAGCTCGGAGGTGGCGGGGTGGCCGGGGTGTGCCTTGACGACGACCGGGCAGCCCGCGGCGAGCGCGCTCGCGGTGTCGCCGCCGGGCACCGAGAAGGCGAGCGGGAAGTTGCTGGCGGCGTAGACGGCGACGACGCCCAGCGGGATCCTGTAGCGGCGCAGGTCGGGCCAGGGCGGCGTCCTGGCGCCGTCCTCGTGGTCGATCCTGATGTCGAGGAACGCGCCCTCGTCGACGACGTCCGCGAACGCCCTGAGCTGGGCGGTCGTACGGGCGAGTTCGCCGGTCAGCCGGACCGGGCCGAGCGCGGTCTCCGCGTCGGCGGCCTCGACGACCTGCTGCTCCGCCTCGTCGAGGAGTCCGGCCGCGGTACGGAGCAGGGCGGCCCGTACCGCACGGTCGGCGAGGGCGGGGCGAGCGGCGTGCGCGGCCCGTACCGCGCGGTCGACGTCTTCCGCCGTGGCCTCCACCGCGACCTGCTCGCGCGGGTTCCCGGTTCGGGGGTCGACACTCCAGACTGGTGCTGCTGCCACCGTGGCGTCCTTCCAGCTGTTCGGTATTCTGAACAGGGTTCCTGTTTCTGAATATGCTGGGACTCTAATAACGGGCGTTCTGTGGGGTCAAGGAGGGGCGATACGCGATGTCGACTGCCGATACGGGTGGTGCGCAGGTCAAATCCGCGGTGCGGACCGTGGAGTTGCTCGAATATTTCGCCGGCCGCCCCGGCATGCACTCGCTGGCCGCCGTCCAGGAGGCCGTGGGATATCCCAAGTCCAGCCTCTACATGCTGCTGCGCACGCTCGTCGAGCTCGGCTGGGTGGAGA
Organism: Streptomyces enissocaesilis; assembly: GCF_039533765.1. Taxonomy (NCBI): domain Bacteria; kingdom Bacillati; phylum Actinomycetota; class Actinomycetes; order Kitasatosporales; family Streptomycetaceae; genus Streptomyces; species Streptomyces enissocaesilis. The sequence continues at coordinate 84,330 of NZ_BAAAUD010000009.1, forward strand.
CGGACGCGACGGGCACGCGGTACGGCATCGGCGTGCGGGCCCTGCTCGTCGGCACGTCGTACATCGACGGCGACGAGGTCGTGGCCTCCGCCCGCCCCACCCTCGACCGGCTCTCCGACGACACGACGGAGACGATCCACCTGGCCCGCCTCGACGGTACGAACGTCGTGTACCTCGCGACCCGCCAGTCCCAGCACTACCTGCGCCCCTTCACCCGCGTCGGGCGCCGGCTGCCCGCGCACTCGACGTCCCTCGGCAAGGCGCTGCTCGCCACGCACACCGACGAACAGGTCCGCAAGCTGCTGCCGGAGACCCTGCCGGCGCTGACCGAGCACACCATCACCGACCGCGAGAAGCTCATCGACGAGCTGCGTCTCGTCCGCGAGCAGGGCTACGCGGTGGACCGCGAGGAGAACACGCTGGGCCTGCGCTGCTTCGGTGTCGCGATCCCCTACCGGACCCCCGCCCGCGACGCCATCAGCTGCTCGGTGCCCGTCGCCCGGCTCACCCCGGCGCACGAACAGACGGTCAAGGACGCGCTGTTCGACGCCCGGGACCGCCTCACGCTCGCCACCCGGAGGCTCTGATGCCGGTCATGCTGCGCGAAGTGGGACCGTCCGACCTCGACCTGTTCTCCACCCAGTTCCAGGACCCCGAGGCGAAGCGGATGGCGGCCTTCGGTCCGGCGGACCCCGTGGACCGGGCCCGGTTCGACGCGCACTGGAAGCGCAACATCGCCGAGTACGTCGTACGGACCGTGCTCGCCGACGGCGAAGTCGCGGGCAGCGTCTGCGTGTACGGAGAGCCGGGCGACCTCCAGGTGACGTACTGGATCGACCGCGCCCACTGGGGCCGGGGCGTGGCCACCGCCGCCCTGCGCGCCCTGCTCGAACTCGTCCCCGAGCGGCCGCTGTTCGCCCGCGCCGCCGCGGACAACACCGGGTCGCTCCGGGTGCTGGAGAAGTGCGGGTTCACCGTCACCGGGCACGACCGGGGGTTCGCCGGCGCCCGCGGGACGGAGGTCGACGAGCTGGTCCTCGTCCTCCCCGCCCGGTAGCCCTCTCCCCCGGACGGGGGAGGCGGATCACCGCCGGGCGGGAGGCGCGGCGGCGGCCGGCCCGGGAGCGTGGGTGTCATGACCCGGACCAGGCCCGCCCCCACGCCCCGGGGCCTTCGCCCCGCCCCCGCCGGCCGGCTGCGCACGGCGGCGCGCACCGCCGCCGTCGTCTCCTGCGTCCCTTACGTGGCGCTCAAGGCCGCCTGGATCGCCGGCAGCAGCGTCGGCATCCCCGACGGCAGCACGCTCCTCGACCACCCCGGCCTGATGGCGGCCGCCAACAGCGTCACGCTCCTGATGGACGCCACCGTCGTCGTACTGGCCCTCGCCCTGCGCCGCGGCCGGAGCCTGCCCCTGCGCACGCCGCCGGCGCTCGCCTGGACCGGCTCGGGCGTGCTCGGCTGCTGGGGCGGCTGGCTGCTCGTCGCCTCGGCGCTGCCCGTGACGGACGGAGCCGAACAGGCCACCGCGCGTCCGCTGCGAGTTCAGGTATCCCGAAGGGCTCCCCGTGGCGAACTCGCACCTTCAGGCCGGTCTCGGCTGGCGCGGCTGCAGAGCTTGAGGCCGTACGCCGGCACATGGGCACTCAGGGCTGAAGCGCCGCGTATGTCTTGGTGGCGTCGGCGATGAAGTCGCGGGTGCCGGCCGGGTCGAGAGCCCGGGTCTGAAGGTGGTCATGCATCGCGCTGTAGTACTGCACGTCGGAGGGTTTCTCGAGGTAGAGACCGTTGGCGAACCGTTCCAGGTGCACCACTCCCACCTGGGGGTTTTCGGCGAACTGCAGGATGGAGAACTGTCCTGGCAGGCCCGGGTGGGCGCCTGCGGTGTAGGGAAGGACCCGCATCGTGATGTGCGGCTCGGCGCTGAGTGCGTTCAGGTGCTCCAGTTGTCCACGCATGATGGCCGGGCTACCGATGACGCGGCGCAGTGCCGATTCGTCCAGGACGACCTGCAGGTGCAGCGGACGGGCCGGGTCGTAGATCCGGTGCTGACGACGTAGCCGCACCTTGAGGCGCGTTGCGGCCTGTTCGGCGGTAGGCAGGGGGATTGTTTCCTCGATGACCGCCTGGGCGTATGCGGGTGTCTGCAGCAGTTCGGGAACCATCATCGGCGCGTAGGTGTGGAGGGAGGCGGCGTCCGTCTCCAGGCCGATGTAGGCGCTGTCGGCGTGGCCGCCGTACGGGTGCCACCAGCCCCGCTCGCCGGATTCCCTGGCCATCTCCATCAGCGAGTCGATGACCTGCTGGTCCGTGACTCCGTAGATGGCGCACAGGTCGCGCACATCACGGGGGCTGGTGGCACGGTTGCCGTTCTCCAGATGGCTGATCTTGGGTTGCGAGACCATGAGCCGCTCGGCCACTTCTTTGCTCTTCAGCCCGCTCGCCAGGCGGAGCTGGCGGAGCTCGGCCCCAAGACGGCGTCTCCTGATGGTGGGGTTGGGTTTCGCCGCCACGCGCGCTGTACCTCCGGTTCCAAGTCCTGGTGCTGGAGTGAAGGTTGCCATGGGGCAAGGGACGCTGATCCGCGCCATCCCGTCATGTCACAAGCAGGTGAAACGTACTCTTACCTTGGCATTTGCCCGTGGCAGGTCAGGCCGGCGGCCGACCGATTTCGCCGATGTCCCTCGGGGTCCGTCGGAGGCCATCGTGCGCCGGTGGAGCGTCTTCCAGGCGTCCGGCCATGGGGGCTCGGGCGGCTTCCGCGTAGCGGATGGCCGTGAGTTCCGACAGGCCGAAGATCGCGGCGAGGCGACGGGGGCGGGCGGATCGTCTCGTCCTCCACCGCCGAGCAGCTGCGGAGCGCGATGGTCACGGTCGTCGAGGACGGCACGGGCACGAACGCGCGGATCGGCGGCGCCGAGGTGGGCGGCAGGACGGGCACCGCGCAGCACGGCCTCGACAACAGCGAGACGCCGTACGCCTGGTTCACGTCGTACGCGAAGGACGCGTCGACCGGCAAGGAGGTGGCGGTCGCGGTCCTCGTGGAGGACTCGGGCGCGGAGCGCTCGGAGGTCAGCGGCAACGGCCTGGCGGCCCCGGTCGCCCAGAAGATGATGCGGGCGGCGCTCAGCCGGTGACGGGGGCGGCGCAGGACCGGTCCGGAGGTCCCGGCCCGGCGCCCGGTCGTGCCGGCGGTCCGGAAGGGCTTCCCGCACATCCGGTCCACCGGTCGCGCCGTCGCGTTGCGGGCCGAACTCCTGGCCCCGGCCGTCGGCCCGCTCCTCCTGGGGCTGTTGCCGGGGCGGCGGCGGTGGCCGGAGGCCGCGCGCATCGGGCCGGCCCGGCGGGCCCCGGGCGCCTCGGTCCTCAGCGTCACCTTCCTGTCGGGACGCCGGGCGGGCCGACGGCGGTGAGCGCCGGTACGGGCG
>NZ_BAAAUD010000010.1:0-159863 GCF_039533765.1 Streptomyces enissocaesilis
CGGCACTCCCCGAGCCGGGACCCGCACCTCTCGCTTCGAAGCATTGCGTCCCGTCGCCTGACGGCGACGGGACGCAATGACCACGGCCTGTTTCCCAACAGTGTCACCGGGCAGCCGGGGGCATTGGAGGCGCCGGGAGGCGTCAGTGGGCCCGCACGGGCGCCAGGGCGATCGAGTCGATGTCAGGCGCCCAGGCGTCCGCGTTCGTGAACGACACGGCGTTCACGCCCTTACTCAGAGTGAACGGGGACGGCGAGGGTCCAGCAGTCGTTCCAGCTCCAGGTGTTCTTGAAGGTGACCCGCCGGGTGGTCGATCCGGCCGTGATGTCGGCGGTACGGGACATGATGTCGGTGTTGTAGGCGTGGCCGTTGTCCCGCCGGTCGTTGTTGGCATAGCGGACGATCAGCTGGTAGCGGCCCGCGCGCGGGACGTCGACATCGAAGGTGGCCTTCGAGGCGGGGCTGTTGCCGAGCATGCCGACGTACGATCCGCCGGAGGCGTACCGGCTGTCGACGAGGCGCGCTCCGCCCGCGAGCCGGGCCTCGGCGGCCTCCTTCACCAGTACCCCCGTGGTGCTGCCCCGCCCGCTGATGTCGAGGCCGCGCAGGATTGCGGGACCGGTCGCCGTGATGCGGTTGTTGCCCTCGGCGAGGTGGAGGCGGAGGCGTTCGCCCGGCCGAGCGGTCAGCATCTCACCGTGCAGGGAGAGCCGGACGGCGGAGGCTCCCCGTGCCGTGACGGTGTAGTAGCCGTCACGGGGTGCGTAGACGTCGAAGACCGCGCTGTCACCGCGGGCCAGGTGCAGCTCACCGCTGCCGCCGTGGTAGCGGAACGCCGGGTCGCCGGAGATGTCGGCGAGCGCGGCGTCGTAGTACGCGGCCGGGGTGGTGTGCCTCGTCAGGTCGATGCGGTCGAGGGTGACCTCGGCCTCGGCCTTGGCGAGGGTGAGGGTGTGGCGGCCGGCGGTGAGCCGGACCTGGGTCTCGCGCAGGCCGCGGTAGGTCCAGTTCTCGGTGGAGGGATAGGAGACGGTGGCCTGGATGCGGCCGTCCACGAGGAGACGCTGTGTGGCCGGTGCGCCGGACTGGTTGCCGTAGAGGACGGCCAGGTCGTAGGTGCCGTCCCTGGGCACGTCGACCGTGAAGTCGACCTTGCTGTCGGGCCGGTTGAGGGAGCCGACGTCCTTGGTTCCGGACACGGCGTACCCGTTGGCGTCGTCCACGGTGCCCTGGGTACGGACCTGGCCTGAGGTGATCGTGGCGCTCTCGGCCTCGTACGACGCTGTCCAGGGGACGTGCGGTGTGGTCACGGCTCCGGTTCCGGCGGGGGTCAGCACGACGCGGTAGGCGGACATGGCACGCAGGTTTCTCACCGGAACGGTGACCGTGCCGTCACGGCCGACCGCGACCTCGGTGCGGGCCACGACGCCAGCAAGTGGGCCGACTACGACTTTGTCTTCTCCGCGACGGTGCGCTGGTACCTCGTCGACGCTCCCACGAGTGCCCCGGTTCTCAACCCGGCGGGCCTCGCCGTCGACGCGGTCCTGAAGCGGGCTCGCGCCATCACCGAGCAACGAGAACCGGTCCGGTCCTCACTCGTCGAGCAGGAACTGTCCGGCGCCCTCAGCCGAATGGTGCCTGAGTCCACCGGGCACCTCCAGGCGATGGCGGAGAACATTCAGCTCGTCCTGGTGCAGCAGGACCAGGAGCGCCTCGACAAACTCGCCGACGTACGCAAGGACGAGGCGGTCTGGGTGCACCAGCGCAAGTACGAGCAGAGCAGGCGCCGGTACTTGGGCGAGGTCGTCCTCAAGGACACCGGCAGCACAGTGGTCTGGTGGCTCGCCAGGAACGACGAGCACGTGGAACGTACGGTGAACGACCTGGCCCTGCTCGCTCAGCTCACCTCGGCGGCCAATGACACCGACATTCCCGAACGGCTTCAGGATCTGATCTCTCAGCAGGTCGGCGAGCCTACGACGTCGGACTTTCCCGAGGCGAAGCCCCCCTCAGCGCCGCAGGGACGGGAGACAGCCACGATGCATCTCTCCGACTTCCTCGACAGCATCGGTTTCACCGACGGAGATGTACGCCACCCGGTGCTCGCGACACAGATCGCCGGCCTCATCAAGGAGCAGAACCGCCACGAAACCGCCGAGGAGATCCAGCACCACTTCGATCCGCCGGCGTCCCCCGCTCTGGACGACGACGGGGCGCCCGCCTCCGGCTCCCCCCTCACCTAGGAGAAGACACATGGACAGCGAACTGGCCGTACTCGCGGCGTCGGGCGCCACCACACTGGTCTCCCTCATGGTCACCGAGTCCTGGACACACGCCCGGGAACTCGTCGGGCGGTACCTGACCCGGACAGGCGCGGACCCCGACACGTTCGACGACCTGCAGGACGCTAGGACCCGGCTCCTCGCCGCCGACGCCACGGGACGTGAACGGACCGCCCGCGAGATCAGCCGACGATATGGTGACCGTCTGCGCCGACTCGCGGAAGCCGACGACGGCAGCGGCGAGGCCCTGCGTGCTCTGCTGACCTCGTTACTGCAACTCTCGGCGTCCGCGGCAGACAGCTGGCGCACGGTGGACAACCGCATCAGCGGGGGAGTCCAGCACGGCCCCGTCGTCCAGTCGGGCACCGTTGCTGGGCTGACCTTCCACGTGGATCACGTCGATCGTGCGGATCGCCAGTAGTGCCAGCGCAGCGAGGGCACGGTGCGTTCCTGTACTCGGTCAGCCCGTTCCTGCCCCGGCTCGGATGATACGGGTGTCGTGGGCAACGCGAGTTGGCCGCCCCGAGGCAGCCGCATAGCTACGCGGCGCCCGATGGGCACGGCACCCCGGAATCCATCCGGCGAGGTCGTCGTCATCGTCGGCATTGCGTCGAGCGATGGGGCGGGACCGGCAGGAGGTGTGCGTCGTCCCAGGTATCCCCCCTCGCCGCGTTGGCCCAGGAGTCGTCGATCGCGACGGAGCCGGGTACGTGACGCCGTGGCAGAGCACCCAGTGCGGGGCGTCGAAGCCTTTGATCGGCACAGCCCGATACCCTCGAACCAGCCAATGCGGCCACGTGTTGGTGGAGTTCGACAGCGCGTGAGGGCAGGGCACGCGCGTGCCGTGCGCTCACGTCGTCGAACGTCAGGAAACGGGGAACCAGGCCGACAGGCGTTTGGCGATGGCCGGTACATCGACGTTGTCCTGCGCGACGTCCTCGACGAACGGGCCGGCCACGGAGACAGGTGGCGGGACGGTACTGGCGCTGACGCCGTTGAACCGCAGGAAGACACGCATGGCAAGCCAGGCGGTGCGCTTGTTGTCGTCGATCAGCGCGTGATTGCGGGCAACGGAGTGCAGCAGCGCCGCCGCCTTCTCGTGCAGTGTGGGATACAGCTCGGCCCCGAACACATTCGTCCGGGGCCGTTCGATCGCTGACACCAAAAGTCCCATGTCACGCACGCTGCGCTCGGTACCGTTGACCGTGCGGGCGATGGCCAGGATCTCGTCGATCTGGATGTGGCGCACGTCGGTCACTTCAAGTAGTCCAGGATCTCCGCATCGCTGTCCATCAGCTCGGCCAGGACGTCATCGACCTTCAGTTCGGCCCGGTGCTGGGCGTCACGGATGGCCTCGATGGCAAGTTCCTGCTTGCTGCGGCCCTCCCGACGAGCCCGCTCGGTGAGCTTCGCGTCAAGGTCATCGGGGAGTCGGAGCGTCATTGCCATACAGCCATGATACCTGACCGGTATCATGGCTGGCGCGGTCGAGCCGCGTCCCCTGAAAACGTGGGGCCCGAGATAGCGGCTCGCAGCGCCTGAGGAGGTGCAGCAGAGACTTCCGCTGCGAGCGTCATCCGAGCGTCAAGGATCTCCGAACGCCCCTCTCAAGGCGTCGCCCATGCAAGCACCTCGCTCACGAATCCGCAGGTCAGCGAGTTATAGAGATCGATCCGTCCGCTCGAACCGCTGCACGGAGGGAAACAGGTCGAGCAACCCACCCGGACAACAAAAGCGCAGGTCAGGACCCCTTGCCAGCAGGTTCGAGGATCGCCACCCACTCCACGTGGTGGGTCATCGGGAACAGGTACATCCAAAACAGGTAGAAGAAAACCGCAGGTCAGAGCCTGACTATCCTGGCTTCGTGACGTGGATGGTGTGCGTTATGGGCGCTGTGTGCAGAAACTTGACGCTGGTTTGCCCCTCGGGACCGGGCTGGTTGCCGTCCTAACATCGACCATCCCGTGGTTAAAGAACGCCGGCCGCGCCCAACCTCAACGAGCACGTGTCCGCCCTCGCCCGGGTCGGGCATCACACCGACAGGCAGTTCGCCGCCCACTCCCTCGACGCCAAGGCTGCGCATGCCATCCGCGAGGACCGACTGGGACCGCGAACTCATCGACCTCATCGTCCATCTCCGCGCGGCTGATACCGAGGTGGTCGGCGATGTTCTCCGCCGCGTGCCCCGCGTCCATGTAGGGGTCCGGCTGCCTGCCCGACTCCCGTGGCTCGGCCCACGGCGTGCTCCCCGCCTCGGTCCGGAAAGCCGTCAGGGCTTCGGCGTCGGCGAACAGCGGGTTGTGGGTGTCCGACCAGGAGTCGCTGTTGCGGCCCATCCCCTGGAGTGCAATTCGACACCGCCGACGAGGACGACGGCGGGGGCCGCGCCAGCGCGGATCGCGTGGTGCCCGTTGCGAATGGCCTCCAGCGCGGAAGCGCAGAATCGGTTGTAGGTGGCGGCGGGCAGGTGATCGAGCCCAAGGAGCGTCCCGGTGCCTTGGCGCCGCCGTCGATCGAAGCCGGATCGGACGTAACCGTACGACTCTCGGACTCCACGATGTGATCTTCACGCGGGACGACCGGGCGGGCGGGGGGAAGCTGTCGTTCCGGCTGGGCCTGGTCACGGCGGCGGCCGAGGCCACCGAGGACGTGGAACTGTACGGGTACCTCGTAGACCACCTCTCCAGAGGCGGCAAGGCGGGCGTGGTGCCAGCCACTGATCGTGGCCGGCGCCATCAAGATCGCCGCTGAAGCAGTGCCTGCTGGCGCTGCGCAGCGCACCTGAGTCGTGGCAGCGACTCCGCGTCGGATCAGCTCCCGGAGATGTTCGCTGTGAGTACGCGGATGGCTTCGCGGGTGTTGTCTGCGGCGAAGCGAACCTCCCGCACCTCCTGCGTCGGCTTCCCGGGCTTGGGCGCCACAGAATAGGGCTCGCGCAGCTTGATGCTGAGTGTGGTGGAGTCGCCGATCGGCATCGCCAACACCCCATCGCTGATGTTGACCGCCCTGCGGTAGCCGCTGTGCCGCGACGAGCGAACCGATTCGACGAGTTCTAGCGGAATGGTGATCTGAGTGAAGTGGGCGAAGCGCAGGACGATTTTACCGTCACCGACCGTGTGAGGGCGGATGGAGAGCGCCGCGATGAATCCGAGCACCCATACCGTCCCGTATACGGAGAGCACGAGCAGGGTGATGCGCACCACCGTCCAAGGGATCATCAGTTCGACGGCGAGGATCTCCAGTGGCACAAGGAAGACCATCACCCACATAATTGGCTTGATTTCGGAGCCATAGCTCAGGATCTGGTGTCCTTCAGGCGCGTCGGGCTTCCGACGGATCCAGCGCCAAAGTGCACGGAAGAGTCCGAACTCCATCCCCATCGCTTTGGCGACGGGTGCGGGTAACACTGCGGCCAGCGCCTGGTTGAGGGCCTCTTGCCCGTCGGCTCCCTGGCTCTTAGAGGTGCGGAACGCCCGCCTCGCCAGGGTGATTTCAGTGATGACGATCCCGACCAGCAAAAGTTCGAGGAGCAGTCCCACCGCGACAGCTTCGCCTAGGCTGAACACGCCGGTCCATACGAGACAGACCTGGGCGAGGACCACGGTGGGTGCCGCCCACCGGGCAGCAGTTGCCAAGAACTTCCTCAACGTTACTCACCTGTCCTTGCGCGGGTGCTCGGTGTCCTGGCAATCATGGCAGGCACCTCTTCATGAGGAAGCGGGGGTAAGTGTGTTGGTGGCGATATTTGTTCGCATAAATCAGGGCGCAGAGGGTGCGCAGCAGAGGGATGCCCCGGCCTCGATGGTGGCCGTCACAGTTTCACCCAGTCCTGTTCCACGACAATCCAGTGTTCACCGGTCAGTTGCTGTTCGAGGAATGCGTAGGGTAGGAGGCCGTAGCCTTTGTCGCCCCATTGGGTCCCCCAGCTGTTGCGCACCTGGAATGCGCCTGGCCCGGTGCCTCGGTCGTACGGAGCTGTGTCGACGTGGTCGTCGTAGCCTGTCAGGAGGATGACGTGTGGCCCCACGGACTGCTCAGTCATCATCTGTACGGGGATGACACCGCCATTGACCAAGGACATGGAGATCGAGGGGCAGAGCCGGATCTCCACACTCACCGGGATCCCCAGGGTAATCGCGCGACGGGTCAAGTCCAGCGCGTCCGCTCCGTCGGAGGTGGACAGTCGGCTGATTACGGGGTGTGTGCGCCGGGCGGTGGTACGGCAGTGTTCGGGTGGGTCTCGATCCACCCTGGTCAGGCCGTGCTGGTCGTAGGGCCAGGCCGCTTCCTCGCACAGCCCTGATTCCGCCCACGCTCGAAAGCTGTGTTCCAGCCGCGAGCCCTTGCGGTCGGCGGATCCCGCGAGTGTGCGGGAAAGGCGGTAGTTGAACAGGACCGAGCCGGTGAACTCAACGCGCTCGGCCCGGCGGGCGTAGTAGCTGGCTATGGCTGTGGTGACTGCGGCGGTGCACAGCGGAACCTGGCCCTGGTTGATCACGGGCGGCATCCAGCTGGACAGGTCCATGTGTTCCGGTGTCCGGCCGCTGCTCCACCAGGGGGGATGGATCCGGAAGAGATAGGCGGCGTCGGCGGTCGTCGTGTTCGGCGGGGTATCTTGCCCTGTCGTTCCGCCAGTCATGTCCGGTCCTGGTTCTGAGTGGTGCCACGGTTCAGAATCGTCTCGTCGATCCGCTTCTGGCGGCGGGCTGCGGCGGCGTAGAACTGCTGCAGTGCTGCGCCGTCGAAGTCCGATACGGGCCTGGCCTCGGGGAGGAAGGCGCCGGTGCTTTCACCGCGGACGAGGAGCGCGCTGTCCTCTCCCGCTGTGGGGACAACCTGCGGGGTGATGTAGTCGATCGCGAGGTTGAAGCGTCCGTTGCCTGTGTGGTTGGGACCTGAGCAATGGGCCATGGCCAAGTGATGCATGCTGCACTGGCCGGCTTTGAGGACGACGTCGACGGCGATCGCCTCGTCGATCTCGACGGCGATCTCCTCGCCGCGCATGATGTCTTCGAGGTTGGAACTGCTGAACCGGTGCGGGGATGTGCCCTGCAGATGTGAGCCTCGGGCGTAGCGCATCGTGCCGTTGGCGACTGTTGTGTCGGTGAGCGCGACCCAGACACGTACCGCGTGCTGTTGGAATCCATCCAGCCCGAGATAGACCGCGTCCTGATGCCAGGCAAGTGAGCTTCCGCTGTGTGCCGGCCTGATGAAGAGGTTGGTGGACCACACCAGCAGCTCTGGGCCAAGCAGAGATTCGACTGCGTCGACGATCGCGGGATGGTGAACGATACGGTCCGCCCACATCGACACCAGGTGGATCTTCGGGAAGGCGGCGTACCGGGCCAGTGCGCCGCCGACGGCGCTGACGGTCTGCAGATACATACGACAGTCCTTCACTGCCCGATCGGCTTCGGCCGGTGTGAGGGCGTCCACGGGGAAGGCGTATCCGTCCGTGCGGAACCTCTCGGCGAGGTCTGCGGCGACCACGGTCATCAGACGGCCACCCCCGTGGCGAGCGCGCTGTTACTGGCGGCCTCGGCCTCCTTTTGCATGGTGGTGAGCAGGGCGATGGCATCCTCCCGCTTGGCGTCCGGGGCTTCGGGCGAGCGCAGGAACTCGGCGAGGCGCTGCCGGTCGGGCTCGGGCATGGTGCCCTTGAGCTCGTGCAGGGTGGCGGCGCTGGTGCGCTGGGGAAAGTACAGGGATTTGGCTGTTGCCAGGAACATCTTGGCGTTCTCCGCGCTCACGACGTCCCGGCGCAGCGCTTCGCTGACCGCGATCCGGATGTTGACCATCGGTTCGCACACCGGACGCAGCGACTCGCTGTCGAACGTGATGGCAACTTCGTCGTCGTCCTCTACCGTGCCGGAGGCGTACATGTCGTAGACGGTGCCGATCCCGGTCATGCCGAAGACATCGAGTTCGGCGGCCCGCAGGGCTCCCATGCTGGAGGAGCCGTAGACCCGGACGCGGCGGTCCATGGCCTTCAGGATCTCCTTGGGGGAGATCGAGAAGCTCTGCAGGAACTTTCCGTCAACGATGCCGATACGTCGTGGCGGTTCATCCTGTGACATGAGGGTGTCGATGTCGCCGCGCTCGATGGGCGGCAGGAACTCGGCGTCGGGAAGGTACGACGCCGCTTCCTCATGCGGCAGGCTGGGGCCGAGGAACACGACTGTGCACATGGTGTTTTCTCCTGTCACTGTGCGGAACCGGCGGTCCGGAGCTGCTGCTGAGCGGAGTGGATTGTTGCCAGCGTGCTGTTCCACGCCTGCGTGGCACGGGGCCCGAGCTTGTTGCGGTCGACCGTCCAGGACTCGATGCCCGGCACGATGACCCGTACGACTGTGGCGGGAACGCCGGGCGCGGAGAGGTCGACGACGATGGCCTGGTCGAGTCCGCGGGCCCGCAGCCGTTGCAGCAGCAGCCGGACGTCGGCCATGACGTCCGTGCTGGGGTGCGATGCGACGTCCTGGAGCCGGACGGAATGGGCGGACGGCTTGATCGCCCACGATTCGGGATTCGCGCGGTTGCTGCGCCGCACGTGATAGAGGGCCTTTTCCACGGGCTGACCGGGAGCGGTGATGTCCTCCCGCATGGCCTGGATGTCCACGACGCGGGACTGGGCGACCTCACTGATCGCACGGGTGACCGCGACCTCGGCGTCCGGGTGGGTGCCGATCCCGTGGTGGGAGCGGGAGAACGACTCGGCCATGAACTCGGACACCACAGCCTGGAAGCTGGGGATGCCGGTGGCCGAGGTGATGTTCTTGACCTCGATGTCGATGCCGGCGTTGTGGAACTTCTCCATGAAGAACTGAGCACGCGGCGGGAGCGTCGACGGGTCGAGGCTGGGGTGGCGTTCCTGCGCCCACGCACGGATGGCGGCCCCGACCGGACTGCCCTCGGCATCGGCGGCGAGCTTGCCGAGGCGGTTGGAGATGAGGTCGGCCATCGTCCAGTCGTCGCGTTCGACGAGTTCACACAGGGCGTGGCAGATGGCCTCTTCCAGGGAGTTGCCGGAGGCGATGCCATTGGTTGTGGAGACCGGGTAGCAGGGCACCTCGTGGTAGCTCATGTAGTAGCCGGCCAGGAACTGTGGCACGAGCACGCTGTGCTCATGCATCAGGTCGTATCCCTCGACCCAGGAAATCGGGGTGTCGATGGTGTAGGCGTGGTGCAGCTCGAAGTTGCACGACCTGGGGTCGAGCACGCGACGTCCGGAAGCCTCCAGCTCCGGGTAGGAGGCGACCGCCGCCGGCCGCATGGGCAGGGAGGCGGAGAACCGTTCAACGGCCTCCATGATGGCCGACGTCTTGGCGTCGATCTCGGTGGCGCCTTTGCCGTTGTAGACGGAGATGATGTCGAATGCCCGAGGCACGATGGCGTTGTAGACCGGTATGCCGACCCGGTCGAGACCGGTGATGTTGGCGACCCTGGTTACACCGATCCGCTTGAGGTGAGGGGCCATGCGCGCGTACGTGGCTTCGGCGGTGATCTCCCGGTGCGGGCCGTTGCCGGTGATCTTGGGGATGCTGGAACGCAGTTTCAACGTAAGGACTCCTTGGGTGTCGTGTCCGCCAGGCCTGCTACTGGCCGCTGACGAATTCGAGGCGAGAGGTGCCGTCGCCGAAATACCGGTAGGAGTAGTTGAGTTCCTGTCCAGGGCCGACCTTGATGACATCGGGGAGTGCCCAGACGGCGGTGTACCAGTGGCTGCGGGCGCAGCCCAGCCAGGGCGCCGTCGACAGAGTCGTGGTGTAGCCGAGTTGCGCCTCGAAGTGGACGATGACGCCGTTGGCCTCGCCCGTGTGGCTGGCGGCGAGAGTACAGAGGGTCTCCAGCGAGCCTGAGGCGTCCTGGTGCAGATCCACCTGGTACAGCTCGGTCGGCCTGGAGAGGACATCCCAGGTCTGTACGGTCTCCGGGCGCTCGTAGAAGCCGATGGAGCGCCGGCTCTCGGACTCCGCCATCGGGCTGAAGTCGATGCCGAACATCTCCTTCCAGCGGGCGAGATGGTCATGCGTAACCCGGTGTTTGTCGAGCACTGCGTCCGGGATCCGGGCGAGGGTCGCGAACGCGGTCAGCTTGCCGGGGACCAAACGCGGCGAGTCGTTGAGCAGTCGGCGCCGGGCGTCCTGGACGGTCTCCCAGATCTGCATGTCCAGTGCTTCGTTGCCCACGATGTCCGTCAGCAGGACATCGGCCCGCTCGGGCAGCTCCATCTGGGGCGACCAGCCGCGGATGAACTCGATGTGGTCGACCACGCCATTGCGTTCGGCGATCCGCTGAGCAAGGTGGACCATACCGGCCGGTTCGACCGCGTAGACCTTGCGGGCTCCAGCCTGGGCTGCGGTGATCGCCAGGATGCCGGAACCCGTGCCCAGGTCGAGGACCACGTCCCCGTCACGGACCGTCTCCCGGACGGCCTGCTGGAATGCCGCCTTGCGTACTGGATCCTCCAGCATGGCGATGTGGACGAAGGCAGCGTCGTAACCACCCTTGGGGAAAGGCTGGTTGCTGAACCCTTCCACTGGCTCGGTGCGCAGCAGCCCTGCCTGGTGGAGCGAGACCACAGTCGCCAGCGCCTCGCGGGTGGCCCTGGGGCCCTTCAGCCGCGGTCCGAGCAGGGTCAGTGCTTGTCCGACCGTGCGGGGTGTGTGGAAGAGGTTAAGCAACGCGAATGCGTCATGGCCGAACTTGAGTATCCGGCTCTCGTAGTGGACCTTCGCCTCGTTGCTGGTGTCAACCTCGGCGATGAAGGACGGTGCCCGGTGGAGCACGGTGTCAGGTGTGAGTTTCGGCATCTGGTGATCACTGTCCTCGTGGGTGGGCGGGTCGGGCAGCGGCCTTGACCAGGGCTGCGGAGATAGCGGGCTGGAAGTCGCCGAGCGAGCCGGCTTCCCGGCGGCCTTCGGTGAGGGAGATCCCCTCCTTGGGCTCGACGATTTCGTAGCCGTCCTCACGGAGCCGTTCGACATTGCGGCGTACGGCTGGCTTGGACCACATGGCCTCGTTCATGACGGGAGCGATGACCACGGGGCACTGGGTGGCGAGCAGAGTGGCCGTCAGTACGTCGTCCGCGATGCCGTGGGCGGCCTTCGCCAGGAAGTTCGCGGTGGCCGGCAGCACCACGAGTACGTCCGCCCAAGCGCCCAGGGCGACGTGGGCGGCGCCTCCGCCCTTGTGATCTTCCCAGTCGGTCACGGGTGGGTGACCAGTGACCGCCTCGATCATGCGCGGGCCCATCAGGTCGCGGGCCTGGGCGGTCATGATGGTGCGGATTTCCTCGACACCGACGGTGCCGCGGAGCCAGGCGTTCACATGGGGAACTGCCACGGCGGAGAAGGAACCGCACACGCCCCACAGGAGCCTCACCTTGGCCAGGGCCTGTTGAGGGCTCGTGGCGGGGTCGGTCATCGGCCGGTCACCTCCTCACCTGCTCCAACGGCGTCGAGGATGCCGGGCAGGGTCAGCTCGGCCCGCTGCAGCAGGGCGACCGCACCCTGGGGATCGGACGCCGACCAGGCTCGTAAGGCGACATGGTCGAGTACGAAGGAGGCCAGGTGTCCGGCGAGCCGCAGGTACTCGTCGCTGCTCAAGGGGGCACCTCTGGTCGTTTCATAGCCGTCGATGGTGAGCCGGGCGCGATCCGCCTGCCGCTCCTCGCCACCCATGGCGGCGGCGGCCTGCACCAGGTCGCGCAGTAGGAAGGCGAGGTCGGTCATGGGATCAGCGAGTCCGGCCTCCCGCCAGCCGAGCACGCCCAGCACCGGGCCAGGGACGCAGGAGCCGGTCGACAACCGGCCGTGCACCAATGCCAGGACAGGCGCGGCTGCCGGGCGGGACGTGTCTGTGCTGGCGAGGCGGGAGATCACGGGTGCCGTGGTCGCAGTGAGACGGCTGCGGGCGGCTCGTATGCCGTCCGCAGCGTCCGGCGCCGCTTCCAGCCAGGCCGACTGGCTCCTGGGCCGCAACTCGGCCACCCTTTCAACGGGGATGGCGTGCAGGTGTGCGAGAAAGGTTCCAAGCTCACGGAATGACCGTTCCACGACCGGCTGCGTGGTGGCGGGACGATCGTTGCCGAAGACGGTGTCGCTGACGAGTCCGGGAGTCTTCACCGCCGGGTAGATCGCGGTACGGGCGTCGGCCAACGTGGGGATCCGCGCGTACCGAGCTGCCGGGCTCCGCGCAATCGCCGCCGAGAGATCACGGAGTGCGGCGGCGTCGAGATAGGCGGGCGCGTCGGCCGGGATGCTCTCCCCCCAGCGGTAACCTCCGTCGACCCGGATACAGACGCGGCTGACGAACGGGCCGGGAAGCGAGCGCACCGTGAGCTCGGCCTGGGGAGCGGCTTGAGTCATGGCGCAGTGCTCGCTTGAGCGTTGAGGTAGGGCCTTGCCGGGTCAAGACCCTCTTCGCGGTAACGCGCCTTGATGGCACGTAGTCGGCCCGTCACAGTGGTGTGGCCGTCCTTCCAGGCCGTCAGCAGCCCCTCGGCGACGAGCAGACAGCGGTGCTGTCCAAAGCTCATCAGCCTGCCCTGCCGCTGCTCGGGCTCATCGGCCAGCCACCAGCCTTTACCCAGCTCCAACGCGAGGCAGGGCCCGGTGTCCCGCAGCTCGTTGACGTGCTCGTGGTGGATGTCCACCAACTCCCGCTCGTAGCGGCGCCAGTCGTCCCGGTACAGATAGAGAACCATCGCGTCCCGCCGCTCGTAGCCCTCCGGGTGGTTGGCCGCTTTCAGCTGGTACGGGATGCGCGCGGTGCACAGCCCACCCGTGAGCGCCCGCAACAGGCCGGCGGCGGCCGAGGGGTCTCGGGGCGTGTAGTAGAGCCGGACAACGGGCCGTTCGCCGTGGCGAGGCATGCCCTCGTCTCCGATGGCGAGATACCAGCCGGGATACCTGTAAGGCCGGTCCGGTGGGAACCTCACGCTTACCTGGTGACCTGCCGAGGAGACCGGCGGCATGATTTCCCGCTCGGTGACGGTCAAGGTCAGGCCGCTCTTGCGCACCTGGCGGCCCGCGGGACTCTCTCCGAGCCTCTGCCAGCCGGCGTCCCAGTAGCCGGTGCCTTGGTTGGCCTCGGTCAACAGGCTTGCAACCGCCGGGTCCTCACGTCTGCGGGTACCCAGCACCACCGGTGCGCCGTCGATCAGCCAACGCGCGGCACGGGTGTCTCCGGCGTAGTAGCTCAGGTACAGAAACCGGGATAAGTGAGTGAGAACACGCAGCTCTCGGGGGTCGGGCTCGACGCTGGGGGCCGGGCTGAGTTCACCCCACTCCCGATGGCGGAAGGCCGACTCGTTCAGAACTTCCACGTCCTCAGCGATAGCGGAGAACGTTGCTTCGTACTGGTTCATCCCCCCGCCTTCCGGGTGCTGGGCGCGAGGAGTTTGGCCAGGCCCTGCGGATTGTTCAGCAGCTTGCAACCCACGAAGAGGCACAGATGCCCGATCCGGCCCAGCGAACCGATCTGCTCAAGGCGTCCGGCCGCATACATCAAGAGGGACAGGCCGGCATACCGGAAGGCCGCCTCCCGCTGCCCCGTGTTGAGCGGAGCACTATGTTCGTACGCGGCAAGGAACAGACCGACATTGCGTCGGGCGGTTGCCCATGCGCCAGAGGAGGCGAGGCGGCCTACGTCGCCCCGTAGTGTGTGCAGCCACTGGATCAGCAGCTGGCCGACGATCGTGCCCACATCCAGCATCTGGTCGCCGAAGCCGGCCAGTTCCCAGTCGACCAGCGCGATCTCGGGGCGCTCACTATCGGGGCACTTGAAGAGGATGTTGTCGTCCCGGAGGTCGAAGTGAACCAGACCTTTTGGGCCCCAGTCGTCCCGCAGCTGCGCCACGCTTTCGTCAACCGACTGCATGGCGGCCGCATAGTCGGAATAGTCCATTCCAGGTCCGCTCGCGAGCTCGCTGGGAGTCAGCGTGACGAACGATGCGAACGGGAATGCTATGCGCTGAGGGGCGTACTTTTCGTTCACGATGATGTGGTTGACGGCCGTCGTGTGTATTCCGGCTGTCACCGATGCGAGCGCGACCAGCGCGGGAACTGGAATGTCCGGCGAGCTCTTGGCAATCTCCCGCATCGAAGTGAAGCCGGTCATCCCTTCCATGATGACGGTATCGGTTTCTGGGTCGGCTCCGACGAAGCGAGGAATGGACGCTCTGACGAAATCCGGAATTCCCGCTTCAGGTATCAGCCTCAGCATGGTTTCCTCGTTCCCCATTGCGGTGCCGACGGCCTTCGAGGTGGCGGGGTCCACCTGCTTCAGGACGAGCGCGGTGCCGTCCGCGAAATGCAGCATAGCCACACTGTTGCGTGCCGTGAAGGTCTGGGTCCGCTCAATGGGGCCTCGTTTGATACCGAGCGAAGCGAGCCAAGAACGAGTCCGGGCCGATTCAGGCCCGGACTCGTTCGGCAGCGCTCCGAACCAAGGCGAAGACGTGTTGCTGCCCACCCGCCCAACCCCTGACGATGCAGTGTCGGACCGGCCGTGCGAAGCGCTAGTGATCATGACGTGGACGATTCAGATTAACAGTGGAAGGCCACGGTGGCGGCGGCCGCCATCACGCTTCCCTGCGCCTCTTCGTCGGGCGAGATGCCCGCCTTCTCCTCGAGGAAGGCCTGCAGTTCCTCCGGACTGACGCCGGCGAGCTCCTCCAGGGCCTTCTCGCCGGACGCAGGGTCGATGATGGCGCGCTGCTCGTCCGTCATCGACGCCTCGGCGTCCTGGATCTTGCTGACGAGGTCGGCAAACGCAGTCTCGTCAACTGCGGAAACCATTGCTTCAGACATTTGATCCTCCTACTTCATCCCCTACCGAGCGAGAGGGGAATCGAATGGGCGATAGCAATCTGAACAAATTTACGATCGACCTGTCAACGGGTTTCGGATATTCCGTTTCTGTTCATTCGAGACCCATTTTCACGCATGGGAAATTACCCACCGATATTTTCCGGCAGGCGACTCTGACGGGTAATTGGGATGCTGGACTCGGTGAATGTTGGACTTATACAGGAGAGGAAGATCCTTGGCGGTTCACGCCGACCGTTCGCCTACGATGGGCGATTCAGGGACTCAGGTGAAACCGGCGAAGCTCCATCTCGTCAGCGCCTTGCGGGCCGGTGCCATGGGGCTGCGAGGCGCCGGTGTGGTTGAACGTCGGAATATCCACCTGCCGTGAAAGTTGTCAGAATCCCCCCGTGATGCGATCTCTACTTGAAGGCAATCACATGCCAGGCCCTTTCGGTAGGGGGCCGTCGGGCTGATCGAAACTATCAAGCCTTGCCTTGCCGCGCGAGACTCCATAGCTGCTGGTGACATGCCTCTGAGTTTTCCTACGTCCGGCCGAATTGGCTCGCAGTACTCATAACCGCATCCCCCTTCAGTTCAGTAAAGAGAAAGCTGTCGGCTCGACCTTGGCGCGCAGCAGGCCGAGGGTGTCTCTGCACGGGTCGGCCAATCGGTCAGCGAGGTAGGCCGGCGTCCAGTGCGGCTTGGCGATCAGCTGGGCCGCCACGGCGCGCATGGCGGCGGGGTGCCCATCGCACAGGCGGACCAACCGCTCAGCGTCGTCCGTGGAGACACCCACGCCGGACGTGATCCCGTTGAGCAGGTCCATCGCTTCGCACAGTTGGAGGCCGCCCAGGGCCACGACGCGCACCCTGGGCAAGGTAGCGAACCTCGGTCGTCCGGTGATCAGAAACTGGGTCCGCCCGCTGCCCGGGACCAAGGCGTGCACCTGTGCCTCATCGGCGGCATCGTCCAGAATGACAAGGCAGCGGCTCTGAGTGAGCCGGGTCCGTAATCGCCACACGCGCTCTTCCGACCCCGCCGTCGGGGCCACCCGTTCACCCAGCCCTCTCAGCAGGTCTCCGGCGATGTCGGCCGGCGGACGCCGGTATCCCGAGGTGTCACGGCCGCGGACGAACAACGTGCCGTCGGGGTAGGCCGGAGCGATCCCGTACCCGGCCCGCACGGCCAGTACGGTCTTGCCGCTGCCGGCCAGGCCGGTGACCACGACGGGCCCGGCGCAACCGGTGCCGTCCGGTGCGGGCTTCAGCCATTCCCTGAGCCGACGCAGTTCGGCATGCCGACCGGTAAGGTCCACGAGGTCGGGGGGCAGCGCCGTGTACGCCTCTTCACGAGAGGACACAGCCTCGGGTCGGACTGCAGTGTCCGCGCCCTCGGGAAGCGTCGGGCGGGCGATGAGGGTGCCAGCGAGCAGAGACTGGAAAGTACTGTTCAGTTCGTCTCCCGGATCCACAGTGAGGTGTTCGGCCAGGACCGACCGGCCCTCGTGGTAGAGGGTGATGGCCTCGGCCTGTCGGCCACACTGAGAGAGTGCGGTCATCGGCAGGGATCTCAGCCCCTCGCGGAAGGGGAACAGCGGCATACATGGGGCGAGTTCTTCGACAACCCTCCGGACAGGGCCGAGAGAAGGGTCGGCGGCCGCCTTCTCCTCCAGCACGGGCATCCGGAGTCCCTCGAGCCGGGGTGCCTCTGACGCCTCCAGGAACTCCGTTGCACCAATGAGGGCCGGCCCGCGCCACTGTCCGAGGGCATCCGTGAACAGCTCGGCGGCCTGGGCGATGCCCCCGGCCGCGTAGACGTACGTGTGCACCTGGGCGCGCACGGTCACAGGCGGAGCGGTTCCCCATAACACCTGGTGGATCTCATGTGCAGCCAGCCTGCGCTCGCCGGCGATCACCAGTGTCGCCAGCAAGGTTCTGGGCCGCATCCCGCCGAGCGACCGGGCGCCCGGCCGTCGTTCAGCGCTTCAATCCGTCCGAGCACGCGAAGTTCCATGCCTTCTCTCGTCCGAGCGTGGAGGCCGTCTCGACAGCGTCGAGTTGTCTGCGCCAACTCAGGTTGGACTAAAGTGAATTGTGTCCAACATGAGTCGAACTTCAATCTGGACGGGGACGCTAGCCTCTGGCCCGACCCCTGTCAACAGCCTCTGGCCCAACCCGTGTCAACGTGCCACCCGCCATCGACGATCACGGTCAATACCGGTAGATTGCCCCCGAGACAGGGAGGTGCGGCCTTGGCCGAGACGGACGGCGGAGCGCGGCTCAGCCTCGCCGACAAGATCAATCATCTGTTCGAAACGGTGGTGCAGGGCGGTCGTCAGCCTTTCAACACCGAAGAGGTCGCCCGGGCCATTTCGGAGGCCGG
The DNA here is from genome assembly GCF_039533765.1 of Streptomyces enissocaesilis. NCBI lineage: Bacteria > Bacillati > Actinomycetota > Actinomycetes > Kitasatosporales > Streptomycetaceae > Streptomyces > Streptomyces enissocaesilis. Next base: position 17,477 of record NZ_BAAAUD010000010.1, read on the forward strand.
CATACCCATCTCCGGAAGCTACATCTGGCTGCTCCGCAAGGGGCAGCGCGACAATCCGACGCTCAAGCACCTCGAAGGAATAGCGAAGTTCTTCGGAGTTCCTCCGGCCTACTTCTTCAACGACCAGGTCGCATCAGAAGTCCACACGCAACTCGCCCTCCTCGCCGCGTTGCGCGACTCCAACGTCCAGCACGTCGCTTTGCGGGCCGCCGGCCTCTCCTCCGCGAGCCTGAACTCGATCGGCGAACTCATCGAGCACGTCAGGGCTCTGGAGGGCCTGCCGAAGGACGAGCCACGATCATGACCTGATTCCCCCTGTCTGTCCGAAGCCGACTCATGTTGCATGAAGGCATGCGGCCGTGAGGCACGGGGGAGGAAGCGAATGCTGCTGAAAGGTCGAGAGTTACGGCGGCGCTGCAAACGTGAACTCAGGTCGCTGGGGGTCCAGCCACCGCTGAACGTCACGGTCCTGTGCAGGCTTCTGGGGGAGCGCCGCAACCGCCCCATACAGCTCGTCCCCTACAGGCTGCCAGCGCACGGCCCATACGGACTGTGGATCGCCACCGACACCACCGACTACATCTTCTACCAGCAGGAAACCAGCAAGCCCCACCAGAACCACATCATCGTGCACGAGATCGGGCACATCCTGGCCGACCACCAGAGCGGCGGGTTGGACGATGCACTGCTTGGCGCGATCACGCCGAGTATCTCGCTCGACGTGGTCAAACGGCTCTTGGGACGCACTTCATACGACGAGGAACACGAGCACGAGGCCGAGATGATAGCCAGCATCATCCTCGAATGGGCATGCATCTTGAACACCGTTGCCCAGCCGGTCCCTCAAGACTCCACAGCCCGTCGCATCCAAACAGCTCTGACCGAGCGGCACGGGTGGCTGTGACATGCTGGCCTTCCTGCTCGGCGCAGTGCTTCTCCTCGCCCTCGTGCGTATGACCCACCAGATCGCCAGGGCTCCGCACGACCGGCCGCTCCGGGCCGTTACCTACTGCATCGTCTGCGCTTCACTGTCCTTCCCTATGGGGCTGCGGAGCGTCGCCGACAACGTCGACGGCATGGTGGGCGCGGGTACGGCGAAGCTGATTCAGAACATCCTGCTGCTCGGCACCGTGTACTGGCTGATGTGCTTCTACCTGCAATCGGCGTCGGATCCACGCACAGGCCGCCGACGCGCCCGGATCGAACTCATCCCGCTTGCCATCACCGCAGTCGTGATCACGGCGGCGACGCTCGCGACCCCACGCAGCGAGCGCGGCCATGTCTACGCGACGGCGAACATGCAGGTGGCGAGTATCGCCGTCTTCTACCTGGCAGCCGGGACCTACCTGGCGTATGCGCTCGCGATGGCGCTGCGGTGGACCCTGAGATACATCCAGGTCTCCCGTGGCTCGCTGGTCGTCGGACTACGCCTGGTCGCCGTTTCGCTGGCATGCATGGTCGGGGCCGACGCCCTCCGCGGAGTTCTCGTCGTGGTCCGCGCGTTCGACGGCACCGTGCCAGCGGCTGTGATCACCGGAGTCAAGCTGCTGCTGGACCTGGCGATCCCGCTGTTCGTCGTCGGCGTCATCTATCCGGGAGCCGCGAGCCGAATGGCTTCGCTCCGCCTCCGGTGGCGGCACCAGCGCACGCACCGCCGGCTCACCCCGCTGTGGGTGGCCCTGAACCAGGCGTTCCCCGAGAACGCCCTGCACCGGGCGCCGTCCGACGGATGGCGCAGTCGGCTCACTCCCCAGGGCCTGCACCACCGGTATTACCGCAGAGTGATCGAATGCCGCGACGGCCTCGTACGACTCAGTCCGTACCTCGCGCAGCTCAAGGAGGCGGGGCCAGTCGAGCACCTGCCACCCGGGGTGATCGCCGACCACTTAAATCGCGCCCTGAAGGCGTACACAGCCGGGGCGCAGGCCCCCTCAGGCGTGGTCGCAATCGCCCTGCCCCAAGGGGACGACCTCGACGACGACGTATGCCAGCTCGTCCTCCTCTCCGACGCGCTCAGGGCCTCCCGCCCCGCCGACTGAAGTTTCGAAGCGACATACACGAAGGTGACACTCCATGGAATACCTGATCTTCGCCAGGCAGGTCGTGACGGGCCCCGGCGGTCAGCGGCTACGGGACGGCGCCGTACTCGTCCGAGGCGAAAGAATCGTCGGCGTGGGCCCGCGGCCCGACATCGAAGTCCTGGCCTCGCCGGAGGCCACGACCATGGCATTCCCCAACGGCACGCTCCTTCCGGGCCTGATCGACTGCCATGTCCACCTCGCACTCGACGCGGGACCGGATCCCGTGACGGCACTGCTGGACACGGATGACGCCGATCTGCTGATTGGGATGGCCGAGCGGGCCCAGCAGTTGCTCGAATCGGGTGTGACAACGGTACGGGACCTCGGCGATCGCAACGGCCTGGCTCTGCGCCTGCGCGACTCAATCGCACACGACGGAGTACTAGGCCCGCGCATCCTCAGCGCCGGCACCCCCCTGACCCGCCCGGGTGGCCATTGCTGGTTCTTCGGCGGCGAGGTGGACGGTGAGGCCGCCCTGCGCGAGCTCGTCCGGCGCAACGCCCAGGACGGCGTCGATGTGATCAAAGTGATGGCCACCGGCGGCGGCATCACCAAGGGCGGTCCGCCGATCTGGCAGGCCCAGTTCACCACCGCCGAGCTGCGCTTGGTGGTGGCCGAGGCACGCCAGGCCGGGTTGCCCGTGGCGGCCCACGCGCACGGCACCGAGGGCATCGAGGCCGCAGTCGCGGCCGGCGTCACTACCTTGGAGCACTGCACTTGGATGGCGCAGGACGGTTTCGACGTACGGCACGATCTCGTCGCGGAGATCGTGGCGAAGGAGATCGGGGTGTGCCCGGCGGCGAGCCCCGACTGGCGCGGCTTCGCCCAGCGGTTCGGCCCCGAGCGGGCCGAGGAAATGTTCAACCGCCTGCGCTGGATGGCCGACCAGGGAGTCCGTCTCATCGCGGGCACCGACGCGGGCGTCACCCACGCCGTATTCAACGGCTTTGTCTCCAGCCTGGAGTTCTTCCGCCACATCGGCCTCTCCCCCGCCGAGGCCATCGACTCGGCCACGGTCGAAGCCGCCTTGGCCTTGGGCATCGCCTCCGATACCGGCCGCCTCTCCCCCGGCTACCGCGCCGACCTCCTCGCGGTCACTGGTGACCCCCTCACCAACCTCGCCGACCTCCGCGACGTCCGCCTGGTCATGTCCGCTGGCCGCCCACACACCCCGCCCACGAAGCGCCGATGACCGACCGTCGAAGGACGGATGGTGGAGCCGACGTGGCCGGTGCCCTGGTGGCCGAGCCCTGTCACGTCCCGAGCGAAGCCGGGCAGGAGGTCGACCTCCGCCGGTCGGCCTTCAGGTAGACAGCAGCTTGCCCCTCTTCGGTGGGCACAGGCACGTATAGTTCTGCATCCGCTGGTAGGCCGTGGGGGGGGCTGGTTCTTGACCTTGGTGATGTCCTCGCCGAGCCCGAGCAGGGCCTCATCGACCGCCGCGGCCAGCCATGGTCCCACCGGCCGCTGCGGTCCACTGGCCCTTCGCTGTACCCCGGCGACGAGCTGCCTGCGGCGGCCCGGTCCGGCGGGCGCTGGAGGCCACGGGCGCCGGTCTTCCTTGAGAGCAGCCACCACCGGGTGAAGGGGCCGCAGTCGGACGGGCACAGGGACGAGCGGCGCACTCTCCGGTCTCGCGCTCTTCGCGTTGTGATGCGGCCCGTCCTCGAGGGTGATCTGAAGGTCGCGGTTCCACAGGCGGAGCCTCTCGATGCGCTTCCCCAGCGGCGTGAGGTCGTGCCGCTTCGCGTAGTCGATGGCCCGGCTGTATTCGGATTCCGTCGCCTCGTCGGGCTCCGGGATGACCACCCGCCGTTCAGCCACGAGCCGTTCGATCAGTTCCGCCGCCTGGGGCCGCCGCGCCCGGGCGGCCACAGCCTGCTGCGAGTACGGCACGGGCATCTTCTTGGTGCCCTCCCTAGGCGCGGCGGCATACCGCGGATCCTCAGGATGGTGGCCGTGCTCCAGATGGAACTCCCCGGCCTCGGTGACCGCGGCCCGCACTGCCCCGTCACGGCGTACAACAACCAGCAGTCCTCGGTCGCGCAGCACATACGCGGAGAGCCGTTCCGCCGACGCCAAGCCCGACCCCTCACCGGCATCCAGCCGCCGCAAGAGCTCTCGCTGACGGTCGTTCAACGGTGACCAGCGCTGCTTGCGTCCACCTCACACTCTCCGGCCGGCGCCTCCCTTGGTCCGCGGAGGCAAGGACCATCACCTGCGGCCGCACCGCAATTCGCTACGGAGCGTGACCATCGAACGGCTGTGGCTTCGCTCCGCCAAGGCCCGCGTCCGGCACCTCCACCGCATCCAGAAGGCCGCCCCCGGTGGCGGCGAGGGCGCCCCGACGGGGCGCCCGGCCTGCTCCAGGAGACGACTCCACAGCGCTGACGCAGCATCGGAAAACAGGCCGGTCGAGCGTCATTTGAGCGTCACGAGCGTCGAATCAGCGTCAAGATATCGCCCTTAACGCCCACAGCGCACCTACCGCGCACCCGCAAAGCTGCAGGTCAGACGTCCTTCTTGACCGGTTCGAGGATGGCGACGCACTCCACGTGATGCGTCATCGGGAACAGGTCGAACGCGCGCAGCGTCCGCACCTTGTAGCCGTTGTCCGCGAAGTACGCCAGGTCCCGGGCCAGCGCCGCCGGGTCGCAGGCCACGTACGCGATGCGGCGGGCGCCCAGGGTGGCCAGGTGCTTGACCGTCTGCTTGCCGGCTCCCGCGCGGGGCGGGTCCAGGACGATCAGGTCGACGTCCGTGATTCCGGTGCGCGGCAGGACCTGTTCGACCTTGCCCTGCTCGATGCGGACCCGCTCGAAGCCCTGGAGGTTGTGGCGGGCGTCCTCCACCGCGCGCTTGCTCGTCTCGATGCCGAGCACCGCGCCCTGGTCGCCCACCCGGTCGGCGATCGCACCCGCGAAGAGGCCGACCCCGCAGTAGAGGTCGAGGGCCGAGTCGCCCTTGCGCGGCAGCAGGCCCTGCATGACGACACGCATCAGGGTGTCCGCGGCCTGCGGGTGGACCTGCCAGAAGCCGCCCATGCCGACGCGGTACGTACGGCCGTCCGCCCGCTCGCGCACGAAGGCGCGGCCGTGCACCCGGTGCACTCCGCCGTCCTTCTCCTCCACGCGCAGGACCGAGACCGGCTTGTCCAGCTCGACGAGGGGGAGGCGACCGCCGGGACGCGGGGTGAGGACGACCTGGCGGTCGCCGGAGCCGGTGGCGGCGATCGCCTCGACCGATGCCATCTGGGGCCAGTCCTGCTGCTCGATGCCGAGTTCGCTGACGCCCGGTGCGGCGATCATGCAGTGGTCGATGGGCTGGACCTCGTGCGAGCGGTGCTTGCGCAGTCCGGCGCGGCCCTCGGCGTCGATGGCGTACTGCACGCGCGTGCGCCACGCGGGCACCTCGCCCTGGGGCAGCTTGTCGCCCTCCGCCGGCATGACGGTGCCGTCCCAGCCCGCCTCCTCCGGGGTGAGGCCCGCGAGGCGCATGAGCTGCTCGGCGACGACCTCGCCCTTGAGCCGCCGCTGCGCGCCCGGCTTGGCGTGCTGCCAGTCGCAGCCGCCGCACTTGCCGGGTCCGGCGTACGGGCAGGGGGCCTCGATGCGGTCCTTGGACGCCTCCATGACCTCGACCGCGTCGGCGCGCAGGTAGCGGGAGGTCTCCCCGCCGTCCGTCACGCGGGCGCGGACCTTCTCGCCGGGCAGCGCGTGCCGTACGAACAGCACCCGGCCCTCGTCGGTGCGGGCGATGCAGTGGCCGCCGTGGGCCACGGGGCCGACCTCGACCTCGTACTCGGTCCCGACCAGGGACTGGTCGGCCGTTTCCTTGGATTCCTTGGATTCTGACTGCATGACGGGGTGACTCCAGAGATCAAAGGGGTACGGCCGGACAACAGCCCACCAGTCTACGTGGGAGTCGTCCGGCCGTTCACCACAGCGAAGCCGGGGGCGGTGTCAGCGCTTGCCGCTGGGCTCCTTGGTGCGGCGGTCGTCCACCGGGCCCCGGCGCACCGCGCCCGGCGGGTTCCACTCCTGGCGCTTCTTCGCCCGTTCCTTCGCAAGTTCGGAGGACCGCAGCTGGTACGGCACCGAGGTCACCATCACACCCGGCGTGAACAGCAGCCGGCCCTTGAGCCGCAGCGCGCTCTGGTTGTGCAGCAGGTGCTCGTACCAGTGCCCGACCACGTACTCCGGGATGTAGACGCTGATCGCGTCCCTCGGGCTCTCGCGCCGCAGGCTCTTCACGTAGTCGATGATCGGCCGTGTGATCTCGCGGTACGGCGAGTCGAGGATCTTCAGCGGCACGTTGATGCCGCGCCGTTCCCACTCCTCCTTGAGCGCCTTCGTCTCGGCCGGGTCGACGCTGATGCTCAGCGCCTCCAGCTTGTCCGAGCGCGTCAGCTTGGCGAACGCCAGGGCCCTCAGCGTCGGCTTGTGGACCTTGGAGACCAGGACGATGGAGTGGACGCGGGACGGGCGGACGCTGTCGTCGGAGGGCCCCTCGTCGGCGGCGATCTCCTCGGCGACGCGGTCGTAGTGCTTGCGGATCGCGGTCATCGTCCCGTAGAAGATCACCATGCCGAGCAGCGCGACCCACGCGCCGTGCGTGAACTTGGTGGCCAGTACGACGACGAGCACCAGACCCGTGAAGAACGCGCCGAAGGCGTTGATCGCGCGGGAGCGGATCATGCGGCGGCGCGCGGCCGGGTCCTTCTCGGTCCGCAGGTGGCGGTTCCAGTGCCGCACCATGCCGATCTGGCTGAGCGTGAAGGAGACGAAGACGCCGACGATGTAGAGCTGGATGAGCCGGGTCGAGTCGGCTTCGTAGATCCAGACGAGCAGGACGGCCGCGCCCGCGAGCAGCACGATGCCGTTGGAGAAGGCGAGGCGGTCGCCGCGGGTGTGCAGCTGGCGCGGGAGGTAGCGGTCCTGCGCGAGGATCGAGCCGAGCAGCGGGAAGCCGTTGTACGCCGTGTTCGCGGCCAGGAAGAGGACGAGCGCGGTGGCCGCCGCGAGCAGTACGAAGAAGAACGTTCCGTCGCCGAAGACGGCGGCCGCGACCTGGGAGATCACCGGGTCCTGGACGTAGTCCGGGCCGACGGCGACGCCGTCGTGGATGAGGTCCTTGGCCGGGAACTCCGCCATCTTCACGTCGGTGGCCATGGCGAGGCCGATGATCCCGCAGAACATGGTGACGGCCAGCGCGCCCATCAGGGCGAGCGTGGAGGCGGCGTTCTTGCTCTTGGGCTTGCGGAACGCGGGCACGCCGTTGCTGATCGCCTCGACGCCGGTGAGCGCCGCGCAGCCGGAGGAGAAGGCGCGCAGCAGCAGGAAGACCAGGGCGAAGCCGGCCAGGCCCTCGTGCTCGGGCTTGATCTCGAAGTCGGAGGTCGGGGCGTGCATGGTGTCGCCCATGACCATTCCGCGATAGGTGCCCCAGGCAATCATAATGAAGACGCCCGCCACGAAGACGTACGTGGGGATGGCGAAGAGCTTGCCCGACTCCTTCACACCGCGCAGGTTCATGAGCGTCAGCAGCACGATGATGCCGATGGCGCACGCCACCTTGTGCTCGACGACGAAGTGGATCGCGGAGCCGAGGTTCTCCACCCCGGAGGAGATCGACACGGCGACGGTGAGGACGTAGTCGACGAGCAGGGCACTGGCGACGGTCAGTCCCGCCTTGGGGCCGAGGTTGGTGTTGGCGACCTCGTAGTCACCGCCGCCGCTCGGGTAGGCGTGCACGTTCTGGCGGTACGAGGCCACCACCGTGAACATCAGCACCACGACCGCGACGGCGATCCACGGGCTGAAGTGGTACGCCGACACGCCCGCGATGGAGAGCACGAGAAGCACTTCTCCCGGTGCGTACGCCACGGACGAGAGCGGGTCGGAGGCGAAGACGGGAAGTGCGATGCGCTTGGGCAGGAGTGTTTCTCCCAGCCTGTCGCTGCGCAGCGCCCGGCCGATCAGGATCCGTTTGGGCACGTCGGTCAGTTTGGACACGCAGAGGATCGTAAGCGTTCGAAAAGGACACCGCCCAACCACCACCCCCACTTTTACGGAACCTGAACGGGCGGCTCATGCCGGACGTGATCGATGGCACGTTCGGGGTTGACGCTACGGTGGACGGAGACAGGGGCGAGGCAGTACCGGGCACTTTGCCCCGTGCCACCCCCGGTGAGCCGAGAAGGAAGATGTGAGCAGGGTGTTTGTGCAGGCCGGCGGGGCGACCAGGAGTGCGGGGTAACGGGACGATGCACGTCGTCATCATGGGCTGCGGGCGAGTGGGAGCCGCTCTCGCGCAGACCCTGGAGCAACAGGGGCACACGGTCGCGGTGATCGACCGCGACCCCACGGCCTTCCGCCGCCTGGGGTCCGGTTTCGGGGGCCGCAGGGTCACCGGGGTCGGCTTCGACCAGGACACCCTCCGCGAGGCCGGCATCGAGGAGGCCGGCGCGTTCGCGGCGGTGAGCAGCGGCGACAACTCCAACATCATCGCGGCCCGGGTGGCCCGCGAGATGTTCGCGATCGAGAACGTCGCGGCCCGCATCTACGACCCGCGCCGCGCCGAGGTCTACCAGCGCCTGGGCATCCCCACCGTCGCCACGGTCCGCTGGACCGCCGACCAGATGATGCGGCGGCTGCTGCCGTCCGGGGCGGAGCCGCTGTGGCGCGACCCGAGCGGAGGTGTGCAGCTCGCCGAGGTGCACACCTCTCCCGCCTGGATCGGGCACAAGATCAGCCGGCTCCAGGAGGAGACGGGCGTGCGCGTCGCGTTCCTCACCCGGCTGGGCGAGGCCGTACTGCCGACGTCCCAGACCGTGCTCCAGGAGGGCGACCTCGTCCACGTGATGATGCGTACGGAAGAGATCGCGAAGGTCGAGGCGGCCTGCTCGCAGGGTCCCGAGGAAGGCGGTCACGCATGAGGGTCGCTATTGCCGGTGCCGGCGCGGTGGGCCGTTCCATCGCGGGCGAGCTGCTGGAGAACGGTCACGAGATCCTGCTCATCGACAAGGCGCCGACCGCCATCTCGGTGGAGCGGGTGCCGCTCGCCGAGTGGCTGCTGGCCGACGCCTGCGAGATCACCTCGCTCGACGAGGCGGCGCTCCAGCGCTGCAACGTGGTGATCGCGGCGACCGGTGACGACAAGGTCAATCTGGTCGTCTCGCTGCTCGCGAAGACCGAGTACGGGGTGCCGCGCGTCGTCGCCCGCGTCAACAACCCCAAGAACGAGTGGCTGTTCACCGAGGCATGGGGCGTCGACGTCGCGGTCTCCACGCCGCGTCTGATGTCGGCGCTGGTCGAGGAGGCGGTGAGCGTCGGCGATCTCGTACGGCTGCTGCGCTTCAGCCACGGCGACGCCAACCTCGTCGAGCTGACGCTGCCGCCCGAGTCGGCGCTGGCCGGCACGCAGGTCGGGGACGTGGACTGGCCCGAGGACACCTCGCTGGTCACCATCATCCGCGGTACGCGCGTGCTCACGCCGAGCCAGGAGGAGACCCTGGAGGCGGGCGACGAGCTGCTGTTCGTGGCCGCTCAGGCGCGCGAGGAGCAGCTGGAGGACCTGCTGTCGGTCCGCAAGGCGGACACGACGGGCTGACGGCCGTACGTACGAGAGTGGGGGCCGCGGCCNCCGCGCGCTCCTTCTCGGCCCTCTCCTGCGCCTCCATCTCGGCGAACACGTCGATGGGCGGCGGCGCCTTCGCCAGGAAGATCCAGGTCAGGTAGACCGCGAGCAGGAACGGCGGGATCTTCAGCGCGATCAGGACCCAGCCGAGCTGGGTGGTGTCCGCCCACCAGTACAGCGGGAAGAGGATCGCGCACTTGCCGAGCAGGATCAGGCCCCAGGCCCAGCTCGCCTTGGCGTACGCCTTCTTGCGTCCGGGGTTGCGCGTCCGCCAGGAGAGGTTCTCCTTGAAGATCGGGCCGAGGATCAGGCCGATCAGCGGGACGCCCGCGAGCGTGGTCACGATGTACGCGAGGGCCAGGCCCAGGGTGTAGATCATGCCCGGCAGGTAGAAGTCCTTGGCGTTGCCGGTCATCATCGCGAAGACGACGCCGAAGGCGACTCCGAAGACCCCGCTGAAGGCGTGCTTGACGGTGTCCCGGCGGATCAGCCGTACGGCGACGAGCAGCAAGGACACCGCGAGGGCGGCGATGGCCGAGACGTGCAGGTCCTTGTTGATCGTGAAGATGGTCACGAACAGCAGACCGGGGAGCACGGTCTCCACCATGCCCCTGAGGCCGCCGAAGGCCTCGAAGAGGGCGGCCTCCGTGACGGCCTTCGCGTCCTGGGCGCTCTGGACGTCCTGAGCGTCCTGAGCGGCTGCTGCGCTGTCGTGATCCGTCGCGGTCGGCTTGTCGAGAGACGTCACCGGCTACTCCTGTCCGAGCGGTCGGAGTTCGTATTTGGGATTGAAGAGCACCCGGCGGCCGTGGCTCATGGAGATCCGGCCCGAGGCGATGAGCCTGCGGCCCGGTTCTATGCCCACGATGGAACGCCGGCCCAGCCACACCACGTCCAGTGGCGCGGTGCCGTCGAACAGCTCCGCCTCCAGGGCGGGCACACCGGCCCGGGGACGCAGGGTGACCGTGCGCAGGGTACCGGTCACCTTCACCACCTGGCGGTCGTCGCAGTCGCAGATGCGTGAGCACCCCGCGGCCTGGGCGTCCTCCTGGAGCTCCGCGGAGTGCAGGTCCTCCTGCGAGGTGGAAAGCCGGTCGAGCATCCGGCGGAACCGGCCGGCGGGCTTCTCCGAACGTGGTACGGCACTCATACCCGAAGGGTACCGGGGAGCGGGCCCGCCCGGATCACACCCGAACAGCCCGGCAGCGCACCGGAACAGCCCCGCAGAGCACCGGACCGGCCCCGCAGGGCACCGGACCGGCCCCGGGTCACGCCGGACCGGCTCCGCGGCGCACCGGACCGGACCCGCATCACCGCTCGAAGCGGTATCCCATGCCGGGCTCGGTGACGAAGTGCCGGGGGTGCGAGGGGTCCGCCTCCAGTTTGCGGCGCAGCTGCGCCATGTAGACCCGCAGGTAGTTGGTCTCGGTGCCGTACGAAGGGCCCCAGACCTCCTGGAGGAGCTGCTTCTGGCTGACCAGGCGGCCCGTGTTCCGTACGAGCACTTCCAGGAGGTGCCATTCGGTGGGCGTCAGCCGTACGTCCCTGCCGTCGCGGTGCACCTTCTTCGCGGCCAGGTCGACGGTGAAGTCGCCGCCCGCGTCGACGAGCACGTCGTCCCCGGCGGCGCCGGCCGGTTCGGCCCTGCGGACCGCGGCGCGGAGCCTGGCCAGGAGTTCGTCCATGCCGAAGGGCTTGGTGACGTAGTCGTCGGCCCCGGCGTCCAGCGCCTCGACCTTCTCGTCGGAGGTGTGGCGGGCGGAGAGCACCAGGACCGGTACGCGGGTCCAGCCGCGCAGCCCCCTGATCACCTCCACGCCGTCCATGTCGGGCAGGCCGAGGTCCAGGACGACCACGTCGGGGTGGCGCGCGGCGGCGAGCCGGAGCGCGGTGGCTCCGTCCGGGGCCGCGTCCACCTCGTACTTGCGCGCCCTCAGGTTGATCACGAGGGCGCGTACGATCTGCGGCTCGTCGTCGACCACGAGCACCCGGGTCATGTGGTGCCTGCCTTTCTGCGGGACGTACGGAACAACACGGGCGCCCGGGTCATGAGGTGACCCGGGCGGAAAGGCCGGGACGTGCCGGGGCCTGTCCGGGGACCGCCTTGAGGGTGAGGACCATCGTCATGCCGCCCCCGGGCGTGTCCTCGGCGGTCAGCGTGCCGCCCATGGACTCGACGAAGCCGCGGGCGACGGCGAGGCCGAGGCCGACTCCGGCGCCGCGCGGGGCGTCCCCGTACCGCTGGAACGGCTCGAAGATCCGCTCCTTGCCGTCGTCCGGCACGCCGGGTCCGCGGTCCGCGACGCGCAGCTCGACGCGGTCGCCGAGCGCGCTCGCGGCGACGGAGACGGGGGCGTCGCCGGGGCTGTACTTGACGGCGTTCTCGACGATGTTGGCGACGGCGCGTTCGAGGAGTCCCCGGTCGACGGCCACCATCGGCAGGGTCTCCGGGATGTCGAGGCCGACGCTCTCGGCCGGTACGCCGACGAGGGCCATCGGGACGACCTCGTCGAGGTCGGTCTCGCGGATGAGCGGGGTGACGGTGCCGGTCTGGAGCCTGGACATGTCGAGGAGGTTGCCGACGAGGTGGTCCAGGCGGTCCGCGCCGTCCTCGATGCCCGCGAGCAGTTCCGCCTCGTCGGTCTGCGACCAGGCCACGTCGTCGGAGCGCAGGGACGACACGGCTGCCTTGATGGCGGCCAGCGGTGTACGCAGGTCGTGGCTGACGGCGGCGAGCAGGGCGGTGCGGATGCGGTTGCCCTCGGCGAGCTTGCGCGCCCCCTCGGCCTCCCCGACCAGGCGCTGGCGGTCCAGTACGACGGCGGCCTGGGCGGCGAAGGCACCGAGCACCCGGCGGTCCTCGGCGGGCAGCACCCGGCCGGAGAGGGCGAGTGCCATGTGGTCGCCGATCGGCATGTCCACGTCGGCGTCCTCGGGGCGGCCGAGCGGCCTGGGTCCGACGCCGGCGGCGCAGGTCCAGGGGTCGATGTCGCTCGCGCGTTCCAGCAGCGCCACGGAGTCCATGGCGAAGGTCTCCCGTACCCGCTCCAGGAGGGCGTCCAGGGTCGTCTCACCGCGCAGGACGCTGCCCGCGAGGAAGGAGAGGATCTCGGACTCGGCGCGCAGCCGGGCGGCCTGGTGGGTGCGGCGGGCGGCCAGGTCGACCACGGAGGCGACCGCGACGGCCACCGCGAAGAAGATCACTATGGCGACGATGTTCTTCGGGTTGCTGATCGTCAGGGTGTGGGTGGGCGGCGTGAAGTAGTAGTTCAGCAGGAGCGAGCCGACGGCGGCCGACGCGAGCGCGGGCAGCAGTCCGCCGAGCAGGGCGGCGACGACGGTGAGGAAGAGGAAGAGCAGGACGTCGTTGGCGAGCCCGGGGCCGTTCTCCATGCTGGTGAGCAGCAGCGAGAGCAGGACGGGCGCGACGACGCCGACCAGCCAGCCGGAGACGATCCGGGCCCGGCCGAGGCGGGCGCCGCGGGCGACGGGCAGGCCCCGGCCCTTGGCGACGTGGTCGTGGGTGACGATGTGGACGTCCAGGTCGGGGCCGGACTCGCGGGCCACGGTGGCGCCGACGCCGGGGCCGAAGACGTACTGCCAGGTCTTGCGGCGGCTGGAGCCGAGCACGATCTGGGTGGCGTTGACGCCGCGGGCGAACTCCAGCAGCGAGGAGGGGACGTCGTCGCCTATGACGTGGTGGAAGGTGCCGCCGAGGTCCTCGACGAGGGTGCGCTGCACGGCGAGTTCCTTGGGCGAGGCCGAGGTCAGCCCGTCGCTGCGGGCGACGTAGACGGCGAGGATCTCGCCGCCGGAGCCCTTGGCCGCCATGCGTGAGGCGCGGCGGATGAGGGTACGGCCCTCGGGTCCGCCGGTGAGGCCCACGACGATGCGCTCGCGCGCCTGCCAGGTGGAACGGATGTTGTGCTCGCCGCGGTACTGCTGGAGGTACTCGTCGACGCGGTCGGCCACCCACAGGAGCGCCAGTTCGCGCAGCGCGGTGAGGTTGCCGGGGCGGAAGTAGTGGGACAGGGCGGCGTCGAGCTTGTCCGGCTTGTATATGTTGCCGTGGGCCATGCGGCGGCGCAGCGCCTGGGGCGACATGTCGACCAGCTCGATCTGGTCGGCGCGGCGGACGACCTCGTCGGGTACGGTCTCCCGCTGCCGTACGCCGGTTATCGACTCGACGACGTCGCCGAGGGACTCCAGGTGCTGGATGTTGACCGTGGAGATGACGTCGATGCCCGCCTGGAGCAGTTCCTCGACGTCCTGCCAGCGCTTGGCGTTGCGCGATCCGGGGACGTTGGTGTGGGCGAGTTCGTCGACGAGGGCGACGGCGGGACGGCGTCCGAGGACCGCGTCGACGTCCATCTCGGTGAAGACCGCGGAGCAGTACTCGATCGCGCGGCGCGGAATGCCCTCCAGGCCGCGCAGCATCACTTCGGTGCGCGGCCGGTCGTGGTGCTCGACGAAGGCGACGACGCAGTCGGTGCCGCGCTCGACCCGGCGGTGGGCCTCGGAGAGCATGGCGTACGTCTTGCCGACACCCGGCGCCGCGCCGAGGTAGATCCGAAGCTTGCCGCGTCCCATGGCCCCATTGTCTTCCAGCGAGGTGCTGCGGCCCGGTGGGCCGGCTCTGGTGAAGCTACAGCCCCGGAATGCGGCAGAACGGGCGGGGGCGGGGATCAGAGGTGCGTATTGACACAACTCTGATGCCCGCCGGCGCCCTTCGGACTCGGACGTGCCGGCCTCGGACGTGCCGGCCTCAGACGTGCTCGACGAGGTGGCCGTCGCCGAGTTCGAGCACCCGGTCGGCGAGGCCCAGGAGCTGGGCGTCGTGCGTGGCGACCAGCGCGGTGACGCCTTCGCTCCGTACGACCGCCCGCAGCAGCTCCATCACGGCGAGGCCGGTCTCCGCGTCGAGCTGGCCGGTGGGCTCGTCCGCGATCAGCAGCGCCGGCTTGTTGGCGAGCGCGCGGGCGATGGCGACACGCTGCTGCTGGCCGCCGGAGAGCTCGCCGGGACGCTGCGCCGCGTGGTCGGCGAGGCCGACGAGGGCGAGCAGCAGCTCGACGCGCTCCTCGCGCACCTTGGGGTCGGTCCTGCGCAGCCGCATGGGCACGCCGACGTTCTCGGCGGCGGTGAGGATGGGGATCAGGCCGAAGGACTGGAAGATGAAGCCGATGCGGTCGCGGCGCAGGGCGAGCAGGCCGTCCTCGCCGAGGCCCGCCAGTTCCGTTCCGTCGACGACGATGCGGCCCCGGTCGGCGGTGTCGAGGCCGCCGACCAGGTTGAGCAGGGTCGTCTTGCCGGAGCCCGACCGGCCCTTGAGCGCGACGAGCTCGCCGCGCGGCACGTTGAAGGAGACGCCGCGCAGCGCGTGGACGGCCGCCGCCCCCGTGCCGTAGGAGTGGTGCAGATCCGTCACCTCGACCATGGGCCCCTCGGCCGGACCGGCGGCCACGGCCGTGCCGGTGCTGCCCCTGGTGCTCTCGCTCATACGTACTCCCCCGTGCGGTGGTCCGGCCGGGCGTCAGTATGGTCACGGCGCGCCCGGCCCCGCAACGGTCACGTCAGTCCCTGGCCGCTCCCCCGGCCACGAGCTCCTTGAGCGCGATGTCGAGCCCCGGGACGTTCGCCCGGGGCTCCCCCGTGAAGCCGAGGGTCCGCCCTTCGGTGTGGTCCCCGACCTGCTTCGCCACCCGCCCGGCGTCCAGGCCGGGGCGGGCCTCGCGCAGGTACGCGGGCCAGCGCGTCCGCGCGGTGGGACCGGCGCCGACCGCGTGGCAGATCCGTTTCTCCACCCGCAGACGGGGCGGTGCGCGGTAGACGCGGGCCATGTGGTCGCCGAGGGGCCGGTGGACCAGGCCGAGCGCCACGACGAGCGCGAGGGGCTGGAGCACGCCGGCGAGGACAGGGCTCATGACGGGGCTCAGAACCGCTCCGGGTACACGAGGGCGAGGACGAGATAGCCCAGCAGGGAGACGGCCACGACCAGCCCGACGATGTTCTCGGCAGTCACAGCTTCGCCACCCCCTCGGCGACGAGTGCCATCAGCGCGAAGACCGCGAGTGTGGTGACGGCGAAGGCCAGGTCGGCCATCGGGTGCTCCTGGGTGCGATACGGATTCTCTGACCCCCCGAGGAAACCCCTCCCCCGCCGGGCCGGGCCGTCCGTTGACGCCCCCCATACGGCCGGGGGCGCCGCGTTGACGGGATCCGTACGGAACGATCCGAACGATCCGAACGGAACGCGAAAGCCGGTGGGCCGCACCCCCGATGCGGGAGTGCGGCCCACCGGCCCCGTCTGCTGTGGTTCAGTCCCTGCGCACCAGGACGATCAGCGCACCTCGGTGATCTCGGGGCCACGCTGCAGCTGGCCCATCCCGCCGGAGAAGCGCGAGCCCTCCTGCTCCTCCTGCTGGACGCCCTCGGGCACCATCTGCGCGTCGTTCGGCAGCTTGAGGACGATCGGGTCACGCGGCGCCATCGGCCCCTCGCCCCGTACGACCACGGTGTCCTTGAAGACGTGCTCCAGCACGCCCGCGGCCTCCGGGTGCACCGCGCCCTGGCCGGAGATCACTCCGCGCAGGAACCAGCGCGGCCCGTCGACACCGACGAAGCGCACCATCTGCACGCCACCCGTGCCGTCCGGCAGCTGTACGGGCACCTGGGCCCGCAGCTCCCAGCCCAGCGGTCCCTCGACCTCGTCGATGACGCCGCCCTGCTGGGTGATGCCCGACGCGATCTCCTCGCGGACCTCGCCCCAGATGCCTTCCTTCTTGGGTGCCGCGAAAGCCTGGAGCTGGACGGCGCTGTCGCGCAGCACGACCGTCGCCGCGACGATCGCGTCACCCGCGACCTCGACCC
The DNA here is from genome assembly GCF_039533765.1 of Streptomyces enissocaesilis. Taxonomy (NCBI): domain Bacteria; kingdom Bacillati; phylum Actinomycetota; class Actinomycetes; order Kitasatosporales; family Streptomycetaceae; genus Streptomyces; species Streptomyces enissocaesilis. The sequence continues at coordinate 34,065 of NZ_BAAAUD010000010.1, forward strand.
GCAGTTCCATGCCCTCGACTCCGGGCACGAACATTCCACCCAGGTCGACCCGGCCCTCGCCGGGCTCCATGACCTCGGACACGTCCCACGGACCGTCCGGGCGGGGCGCCGGCGGCAGGTTCACCCTGCGGACCGACCCGTCGCCGTCGGCGGCCTCGTCAGGCTCGACGTCGTCGACGACCTGCTCGGCCTCGCCCGCCACGTCCTGGGCGGATTCGCTCTTCTTGCGACGTCCGAACACGTCACTGTCCTTCCCGGTCGGATACGACCGATGCGTATCGATTCCCACCCGTCCGGCCGTCCACGGCGGCATGACCACCGGTGGAACCGAAGCCCCCCTCGGCCCGCGCCGATCCGGGAAGCTCCGCGACCTCGTGGAAGCGCACCTTCTCGACCTGCTGGACGACCAGTTGGGCAATCCGGTCGAAGCGCTCGAACCGCACACTCTCGCGCGGGTCGAGATTGACCACGATCACCTTGATTTCCCCACGGTACCCGGCATCCACCGTCCCCGGGGCATTCACGAGGGCGACTCCGCAGCGGGCGGCGAGACCGGAGCGCGGGTGCACGAAGGCCGCGTACCCGTCGGGCAGCGCGACAGACACCCCGGTGGGGAGCACCGCGCGTTCGCCGGGGGCGAGCTCGGCGGCTTCCGTGGTGACCAGGTCGGCTCCCGCGTCACCCGGATGTCCGTACGAGGGCAGCGGTACGTCGGGGTCGACCCGGCGGATCAGCACGTCGACAGGGTTACGGGTCACGGGTTCACCTCGAAGGCGCGGGCGCGCCGGGCCTGGTCGGGGTCGGCCATCGCCGCCCGGATCTCCTCCGGGCGTCCGTTCTCGACGAAGTGGTCGACCTTGACTTCGATGAAGAGGGCGTCGGCGCGGACGGCCACGGGCCCGTCGGGGCCGCCGATCCGTCCGGTCGCCGTGGAGTAGATCTTGCGGCCGTGCACCGCGGTCACCTCGGCGTCGAGGTGCAGCACGGTGCCGACCGGCACGGGACGTACGAAATCGGTCTCCAGCCGGCCGGTCACCGCGATGACCCGCAGCAGCCAGTTCAGCGAGCCGAGCGTCTCGTCGAGCGCCGTGGCCAGTACGCCGCCGTGCGCGAGTCCGGGAGCGCCCTGATGGGCGGCCTTGACCGTGAACTCGGCCGAGACCTGTACGCCTTCACCGGCGCGGGCCTGGAGGTGCAGCCCGTGGGGCTGGCCCCCGCCGCAGCCGAAGCAGTGCTCGTAGTGCGCGCCGAGGAGCTCTCCGGGCGGTGGTGCGCCGGGGTGCCTGACCGGGGCTATGGCGTCGGCCGGGGGGATCAGGGCCGCGGACCCGGGGGCCGCCTCCCGGGGGTTCTCAGTACTCACAGGCGCAGACCTTACCCGCGCGGGTACGCGCAGGTCGCGCCGTGTCAAGCTTGGTTTCATGCAGCCTTCAGCCCCGCAGTACGCAGAACGCCTGACCGCACCCCGTTCCTGGTGGATCATCGCCGGGCTCCTCGGCATCGCGGGCGGGCTGATGCTGCTGCCCCTGGGCGTGCTGCCGATGCTCGGCGGGCTGATCGGCGCCGGCGCGCTCGCCGCCGCAGGTGTGAGTGCGTACGGCTCCCAGCGGATCCGGGTCGTCGGGGACGCGCTGATCGCGGGCGACGCCCGCATCCCGGTCTCCGCGCTCGGCGAGGCCGAGGTGCTGGACGCCGAGGAGGCCCGCGCCTGGCGGTCCCACAAGGCGGATACGCGCGCCCACATGCTGCTGCGCAGCTACATCCCGGGAGCGCTGCGCGTGGAGGTCGCCGACCCGGCCGATCCGACGCCGTACCTCTACCTCTCGACCCGTGATCCCGAGGGCCTGGCCGCCGCTCTCGCGGCCGTACGGGCGGGCTGAGCGGGGGCCGCGCTAGCCCTCCAGCTCCTCGCGGCCCCGCCCGGGCTCGGCCGGGGGCTGCTCCAGGGGCGGCAGCTCGGGCAGCGCGTCCCAGGGGATCTGGGTGCGACGCAGGTCCGCGCGGATCCGGTCGGCGAGCTTTCTGGTGTCGCGGTGGTTCATCACGGCGCCGACGGCGGCGCCGACCATGAACGGCATGAGGTTCGGCAGGTTGCGGACCATGCGCTTCATGATCTGCTGCCGCAGCTGGCGTTTCATCTGCGTGCCCAGCCCGGCGCTGTACGTGGCCGGACTGGCCACGTCGATCCCCCGCTCCTGCGACCAGGAGTTGAGGTAGGCGATGCTGCGCTGGGCGAGAGTGCCGGGCGGCCGCATGCCGTAGACCTCGTGGAGCTCCGCGATGAGCTTCAGCTCTATCGCGGCGACGCCGGTGACCTCGGCGGCCAGCTCGGCCGGCATGGCGGGGGGTACGGGCAGCATGGCGGCCGCACCGATTCCCGCCCCCACCGTGGAGGTGCCGTTGGCCGCGCCCGCCACCAGCCTGTCGGCGATCTGTTCCGGGCCGAGACCCGGGAACTGCTTGCGCAGGGTCGGCAGGTCACGTACGGGAACGCGCGGCGCGTTCTCGATGATCCGGTCGGCGAGGAAGCCGACGGCGGCCTTCGCGCTCTCGCCGCCCCTCCGTACGCCCTGCCTGACAGCCGCCAGGCGCCGGGTCCTGGCCGGGGACCCTTCCGCCACTTCGAGCGAGGCCGTCAGGCCCCGCTCGTCGTCACGTGCGCCGACGGCCGCGCTCACGTCTTGCTGCGCCTCCGGCGAATCCTTCCTCCGGAAACGCTTCTTCCTGGACGGTGTCGCGCCTGCCACGGCCGGCCCGACCTAGTCGCAGTCGCGGCAGATCGGCTGGCCGTTCTTCTCCCTGGCCAGCTGGGAACGGTGGTGCACGAGGAAGCAGCTCATGCAGGTGAACTCGTCGGCCTGCTTGGGCAGGACGCGCACGGCGAGCTCTTCGTTGGAAAGGTCGGCGCCGGGCAGTTCAAGCCCCTCCGCCGCCTCGAATTCGTCCACGTCAACGGCCGATGCCGTCTTGTCGCTCCGACGCGCCTTGAGCTCTTCAAGACTGTCGGAATCGACGTCGTCATCGGTCTTGCGTGGGGTGTCGTAATCCGTTGCCACTGTCGCTCTCCCCCTCTGGGTAGTTGCGGTGTCTCAGCGCACGTAACGCGTGAGAGGCCGGACTTGTGCCCGACCTGAGGCGGAGATTTTGCCTCACATCAAGGTCTGTTACTCAATCGACACCCAACCGCTCTCCTCGGGAGAGGTCGATTTGGATGGCGATCGGGACCGTACACGGTCCGAATGTCGTACTTCACGGGTGCCACCCCGTGTACTTCCCGTGATGCCACCCCCAGGAAACCCGGACTTTTCCCTGCTTTCCGGGGGAGTTGGCGATCACGGAGTGTGGAGGGCCGGAAATTCGAGTCTGTGATCGATCACACACGGACCCCTCCGGACCAGGTCTTGAAAATTCCGCTTAAAGCGAACGGATTGACGCCTGCACGAAACGTCTCAGATCGGAAGGGTGACGCGCATCACGAGACCGCCGCCCTCACGGGGCTCCGCGATGATACGGCCTCCGTGGGCCCTCGCGACGCTGCGCGCGATGGACAGGCCCAGTCCCACGCCCTTGTCGCTGCCGGTGCGCTCCGTACGCAGGCGTCTGAACGGCTCGAAGAGGTTGTCGATCTCGTACGCGGGAACCATGGGGCCCGTGTTCGAGACCACCAGGAGCGCCTGGCCGGGCCGGCTCCCGGTGGTGACCTCGACCCAGCCGTCCTCGGGGGCGTTGTAGCGCACGGCGTTCTGCACCAGGTTGAGGGCGATCCGCTCCAGCAGTACGCCGTTGCCCTGCACGACGGCGGGTGCCTGCTCGCCGCGGATCTCCACGCCCTTGGCCACCGCCTCGCCGCGCGCCTGGTCGATGGCGCGCGAGGCGACCTCGGCCAGGTCCACCGGCTTGCGCTCGATGATCTGGTTCTCGCTGCGGGCCAGCAGCAGCAGGCCCTCCACCAGCTGCTCGCTGCGCTCGTTGGTGGCCAGGAGCGTCTTGCCGAGCTGCTGGAGCTCGGGGGGCGCCTCCGGATCGGACAGGTGGACCTCCAGCAGCGTCCTGTTGATCGCGAGCGGTGTGCGCAGCTCGTGCGACGCGTTGCCCACGAACCGCTGCTGGGCGGTGAAGGCCCGCTCCAGGCGGTCGAGCATCTCGTCGAAGGTGTCGGCGAGCTCCTTCAGCTCGTCGTCGGGGCCGTCCAGCTCGATCCGCCGGGTCAGGTCCGTGCCGGCCACCCTGCGGGCCGTACGCGTGATCCTGCCGAGCGGCGACAGGACGCGTCCCGCCATCGCGTAACCGAAGGCGAAGGCGATGACGCTGAGCCCGAGCAGGGCGAGCAGCGAGCGGCTGAGCAGCTCGTCGAGGGCCTGCTGGCGCTGGTGGTTGACGCAGGCGTTCATGGCCGCGTTGAACTGCTCGGGCGGAGCGTTGTCGGGCAGGCCCAGACCGCACACCGCGCTCTCGACCTTGCCGCTCACGATCTTGAAGGGGAGTTCGCTGCCCACCGCGAGGGCCTGGGCCGCCAGCAGGTAGATGATCGAGAGCAGCAGGATGCCGGCGATCAGGAACATGCCGCCGTACAGCAGGGTGAGCCGTATCCGGATCGTGGGGCGCAGCCAGGGGAAGGAGGGCTCGTGCTCCCTCGGGTCCCAGGTCGGTTTCGGCGGCGCCGCGGGCGGCGCCGGAGTCGATGCCATCGCGCGTCAGATCCGGTAGCCGGAGCCGGGCACCGTCACGATGACCGGCGGCTCGCCGAGCTTGCGGCGCAGGGTCATCACCGTGACGCGCACGACATTGGTGAACGGGTCGGTGTTCTCGTCCCATGCCTTCTCCAGCAGCTGCTCGGCCGACACGACGGCGCCCTCGCTGCGCATCAGCACCTCCAGCACCGCGAACTCCTTCGGCGCCAGCTGGATCTCCTGGCCGTCGCGGAAGACCTCGCGGCGGTTCGGGTCGAGCTTGATGCCGGAGCGCTCCAGGACGGGCGGCAGCGCGACCGTCGTACGGCGCCCGAGGGCCCGTACCCGCGCGGTCAGCTCACTGAAGGCGAAGGGCTTGGGGAGGTAGTCGTCCGCGCCGATCTCCAGGCCCTCGACGCGGTCGCTGACGTCACCGGAAGCGGTGAGCATCAGCACACGGGTGGGCATGCCGAGCTCGACGACCCTCCGGCACACGTCGTCACCGTGGACCAGCGGGAGGTCACGGTCGAGCACGACGACGTCGTAGTCGTTCACCCCGATACGTTCCAGGGCGGCCGCGCCGTCGTACACGACGTCGACGGCCATGGCCTCCCGGCGCAGTCCGGTGGCCACCGCATCGGCGAGCAGCTGCTCGTCCTCGACGACGAGTACGCGCACGTCGCATTCCTTCCGCTGACTGCCCATGCGGGCAGGGGTGTGTCCCATTGACTGTGTGCTGCCATCCTGCCCCTTTCGGCCATAAACCGGCGGTAAGGCGGTACGCCGGGGAAAGGGCCCGGGAGCCCGCACGAGCGAACCCGGTCCGGCATGCGTGGGGATTTCCATGATTCCTGGGCCAGTTGGGGTTTTCCCGCGACGGACGATGGGGAGGACGACTGCACACCCGCGATCACGCCCTGCATGGGGCATGCCACACCCCGCTCTGTCCCTCTGACGGAGAGTGATCACCCCACCCTCGGCACACCCCCGTGCCACCGACCCATGACGAGGGGGCGCACCCATGGACGCTTTCACCGCAGGCCTGCTGCAGCGCATAAAGGCCACGGAAACAGACCTCACGACGGCTCGCGAAACGGGCGACGACTTCCTGGCGGAGGTGGAGCAGGCGGAACTCGAGGACCTGCACCGCCTCGCCGCGGAGCACGGCGTACGGCTGGACGCCGTCAGCGCCTGACCCGTCGGCCGACCGTACGGAGCACGTGGAAGGGCCCCGGCGCCGGAGGACTGCGCCGGGGCCCTTCCACGCCCTGCCGGGCCCCCGCTCCCCGGTCATGGCCCCCTGGTCGCGACCTCCCTAGTCGTGCCAGGCGCCGAAGTCCTCCAGCAGGGCCTGGAGCGGCTCGAAAACGCCTGGTGAAGCCGCGATCGTCAGCTCCCCGGACGGGCGCTCACCGGGCCGCCCGCCCGTCAGCGCGCCCGCCTCCCGGGCGATCAGGTCGCCCGCCGCCAGGTCCCACGGGCTGAGGCCGCGCTCGTAGTAGCCGTCCAGACGACCCGCGGCCACATCGCTCAGGTCGATCGCGGCCGACCCGCCCCGACGGATGTCCCGCACCCTCGGGATCAGCCGCTGGGCGATGTCCGCCTGGTGGCTGCGGACCGTGGCGACGTAGTTGAAGCCCGTCGAGACCAGGGCCTGGCCGAGCGGCGGCGCGGGCCGCACGCGCAGTGCGGCGCCGTCGGCGTACGCGCCGCCGCCGAGCACCGCGTGGTACGTCTCGCGCCGCATCGGCGCCTCCACGACGCCCACCAGCGTCTCGCCGTCGCGTTCGGCCGCGATGGACACCGCCCAAGTGGGCAGCCCGTAGAGGTAGTTGACCGTGCCGTCGAGCGGGTCGATCACCCAGCGCACCCCGCTCGTGCCCCCGCTGCTCGCGCCCTCCTCGCCCAGGATCCCGTCCTCGGGGCGGTGCTCGGCGAGGAAGTCGGTGATCAGCTTCTCGGCGGCGATGTCCATCTCCGTGACGACGTCGACGGGGCTGGACTTGGTGGCGGCGACGCCCAGATCCGCGGGCCGGCCGTCCCGCAGCAGCGCACCGGCGCGCCGGGCGGCCTCCAGGGCGAGTTCGAGCAGCTCTGACGTGAGGGGATCGGTCACGGCTCTCCTTTGTGCGCAGAGGTGCGGCAGGGGTTACGCGTACGGGCTGTCGGCGCCCGCGGCGGCGGGCTTGGGGGACCTGGCCGGGCAGCAGCCGACCGGACAGAGGTCGTGGCTCGGGCCCAGGGCCCCCAGCGCGCACCGCCGCACCGTGAGCCCCCGCTCGGCGGCCGCCCGCTCCAGCACCAGCTCGCGCACCGCTGCGGCGAAGCGCGGATCGGCGCCGACGGTCGCGGACCGCCGCACCGGCAGGCCGAGTTCGGCGGCCTTGGCGGTGGCCTCGGTGTCGAGGTCGTACAGGACCTCCATGTGGTCCGAGACGAAGCCGATCGGGACCATCACCACGGCGGGCACGCCCGCGGCGTGCCGCTCCTCCAGGTGGTCGCAGATGTCCGGCTCCAGCCACGGGATGTGCGGCGCCCCGCTGCGCGACTGGTAGACGAGCTGCCAGGGGTGCGCGACGCCGGTCTCCTCCCGCACCGCCTCGGCGATCACCCGCGCGACGTCCAGGTGCTCGGCGACGTACGCGCCGCCGTCGCCGTGGCCCTCCACCGGGCCCGACGTGTCCGCCGCGGCGGTCGGGATGGAGTGCGTCGTGAAGGCGAGGTGGGCCCCCGCCCGTACGCTCTCGTCCAGCTCCGCCAGGGACTTGACGACCCCGTCGACCATGGGACGTACGAAACCCGGGTGGTTGAAGTAGTGGCGCAGCTTGTCGACGCGCGGCGGCTCGATCCCCTCGGCCTCCAGGGTCGCGAGCGCCTCGGCGAGATTCTCGCGGTACTGGCGGCAGCCGGAGTACGAGGCGTACGCGCTCGTGGCGAGCACGGCGATGCGGCGGCGGCCGTCCGCGGCCATCTCGCGCAGGGTGTCGACGAGGTACGGCGCCCAGTTGCGGTTGCCCCAGTAGACCGGCAGGCCGTCCGGGCCGCCCACCCCCTGCTCGGCGAAGTCCTCGCGCAGGGCGTCGAGGAGGGAACGGTTCTGCCCGTTGATCGGGCTGACGCCGCCAAACAGGAAGTAGTGCTGTCCCACCTCCTTGAGCCTCTCCTTGGGGATGCCCCGGCCGCGGGTGACGTTCTCCAGGAACGGGACCACGTCGTCCGGGCCTTCGGGGCCGCCGAAGGAGAGGAGCAGCAGGGCGTCGTAAGGGGCGGGATCACGCTGATCGGACATGGGTCCGATCCTGCCACTCGTACGCGGCGACGGTGAAACCGCCGTGCGGTGCGCCGCCCGACGGACGTAAGCTGTGAATCCCATTTGTACGCCTTACCGGAGCGTCCCTTGTCCAGTCCGTACCGCGCGATTTTCGCCGCCCCAGGCACCAAGACGTTCTCCGCCGCCGGCTTCTTGGGCCGGATGCCGCTGTCCATGATGGGCATCGGCATCATCACCATGATCTCCCAGCTCACGGGGGAGTACGGGCTCGCGGGCGCCCTCACCGCCGTCCTCGCGACGGCGGCCGCCGTCCTGGGTCCGCAGATCTCCCGACTCGTGGACCGGTACGGACAGCGCCGCGTCCTGCGCCCCGCCACCCTGGTCTCGGTCGCGGCGGTCGCCGGGCTGCTGGTCTGCGCCCAGCAGGGCGCCCCCGCATGGACGCTGTTCGTGTTCGCGGCCGGCGCCGGCTGCGTGCCGAGCGTCGGCTCGATGGTCAGGGCACGCTGGGCCGAGATCTACCGCGGCTCCCCGCGCGAGCTCCACACGGCGTACTCCTGGGAGTCGATCGTCGACGAGGTCTGCTTCATCTTCGGTCCGATCGTCTCCATCGGGCTCTCGACCGCGTGGTTCCCCGAGGCCGGCCCGCTGCTCGCCGCCGCCTTCCTGGTCGTCGGCGTCTTCTGGCTGACCGCCCAGCGCGCCACCGAGCCCGTCCCGCACCCGCGCGACGAGCACACCGGCGGCTCCGCGCTGCGCTCCCCCGGCCTCCAGGTCCTGGTGGCCACCTTCGTGGCGACCGGCGCGATCTTCGGGTCGGTCGACGTGGTGACGGTGGCATTCGCGGAGGAGCAGGGCCGCAAGGCCGCGGCCAGCCTCGTCCTCGCCGTGTACGCGCTCGGTTCCTGCCTCGCGGGAGCGGTTTTCGGGCTGCTGCACCTCAAGGGCGCGGCGTCCACCAGGTGGCTGGTGGGAGTCTGCGCGATGGCCGTGAGTATGATCCCCCTCCTACTGGCCGGGAGCCTGCCGTTCCTGGCCGTGGCGCTCTTTGTTGCGGGCCTTGCCATCGCGCCGACGATGGTGACCACCATGGCTCTCATCGAGCAGCACGTACCGCGCGCCAAACTGACCGAGGGCATGACCTGGACGGGAACCGGGCTCGCCGTCGGCATCGCTCTCGGTTCCTCGGCCGCAGGCTGGGTGGTCGACGCGGCGGGGGCGGAGTCGGGGTACGCGGTGCCCGTCGCGGCGGGAGCGCTCGCGGCCGTGGTGGCGTTCCTGGGGTTCCGCCGGCTCCGCAGGCCGGCACAGACTCGGGGAGGGTACGGGGCAGATGGCCACCACATCCAGGACGACGAGCACGTGGCGTAACTGGGCCGGGAACGTCACCGCCCGTCCGGCACGGGTGGTGGCCCCCGCCTCGGCCGGGGAGCTCGCCGAAGCCGTACGCCGGGCCGCCGAGGACGGCCTGAAGGTGAAGCCGGTCGGCACGGGCCACTCCTTCACGGCTGCCGCCGCGACCGACGGTGTGCTGATCCGCCCCGACCTGCTGACCGGCATCCGCGACGTCGACCGCGTGGCCGGGGCCGTGACCGTGGAGGCCGGCACCCCGCTCAAGCGCCTGAACGTGGCTTTGGCCAGGGAGGGCCTGTCGCTCACGAACATGGGCGACATCATGGAGCAGACCGTGGCCGGTGCGACCAGCACCGGCACGCACGGCACCGGCCGCGACTCCGCCTCGACGTCCGCGCAGATCCGCGCCCTGGAGCTCGTCACGGCCGACGGCTCGTTGCTGACGTGCTCCGCGCGGGAGAACGCCGACGTCTTCGCGGCCGCCAGGCTCGGGCTCGGCGCGCTGGGCGTCGTCACCGCGATCACCTTCGCCGTGGAGCCCCTCTTCCTGCTGAGGGCCCGCGAGGAACCGATGACCTTCGACCGGGTCACCGCCGACTTCGAAGCGCTGCACGCCGAGAACGAGCACTTCGAGTTCTACTGGTTCCCGCACACCGGCAACTGCAACACCAAGCGCAACAACCGCAGCGCGGGCCCCGCGGCCCCGCCCGGCAGGGTCAGCGGCTGGGTCGAGGACGAGTTCCTGTCCAACGGCGCCTTCCAGGTGGCCTGTTCGGTCGGCCGGGCCGTTCCCGCGGCCATACCCGCGATCGCCAGGCTCTCCAGCCGCGCGCTCTCCGCCCGTACGTACACGGACATCCCCTACAAGGTCTTCACCAGCCCGCGCCGCGTGCGCTTCATGGAGATGGAGTACGCCGTTCCGCGCGAGGCGGCGGTGGAGGCGCTGCGCGAGGTGAAGGCACTGGTCGAGCGTTCGCCGCTGCGCGTGAGCTTCCCGGTGGAGGTACGGACGGCCCCGGCGGACGACATCACGCTGTCCACGGCGTCCGGCAGGGACACGGCGTACATCGCGGTGCACCTGTACCGGGGCACCCCGTACCAGGTGTACTTCACCGCGGTCGAGCGGATCATGACCGCGCACGGCGGCCGGCCGCACTGGGGCAAGGTGCACACGCGCGACGCCGCGTACCTGGCCGAGGCCTACCCTCGCTTCGCCGAGTTCACGGCGGTGCGCGACCGGCTGGACCCGCAGCGGCTCTTCACCAACGGCTACCTGCGGCGGGTCCTGGGCGACTAGGAGGCCGGCCCCGCGGGGCCTGTTCCCCGCCCTGCCCTAGGGGGCCGGGGTGCCGGCCTGCGTGCCGTTGTCGCCGTCGCCGCCCGTCGCAGGGTCTTCACCGGCGTCGGCGCCCGTGTCGCCGCCCTCACCGCCGGTGGTTCCGGACGGCGTCGGGGGCGGAGTGGGCGTCGGGGTCGCTTCGCCCGTCCCGCCCGTCGAGCCGCCGTCCGTCGTCGTGGACGGCGTGCCGCTGGGGTCGGGCGAGGCGCCGCCGCCCTCCCCCGTGCCGGTGCCGGTGCCGGTGCCGGAGTCCTGGCCGGGACTTCGTCCGCCGTCGGTCCCGGTGCCGGGCGTCGCGGAGCCGCCGCCCGGGGTCTCCTCGGGGGTCTGCGACGGCGGGGTCTCCTTCTGGCGCTGGTGCTGCTCTCCGCCGCGGAAGACGGTGCCCACGGTGCTGCCCTTGCCGCCGCCGAGGCCGTCGCCCGTGATCAGCTCGTACGCCGTGATGCCGCCCATCGCCACGACGAAGACGACGACGGCCGCGACGACGGAACGCCTCCAGCCCCGCACCCGCGTGCCGTGCGTGGTGGCCTCGCTGAACTCCTCGTCCGGGAGACCGGTGTTCGAGAGGTCCGTCGGCACCGTGACGGTGCGCAGCACCCGCGTCCGCGTCGCGTCTCCGCCCTCCTGCCCGTACGCGCGCGGGTCATGCACCGGCACCTGACGAACCTTCGGTTTCGCGTGGACCGTGACCTCGCGGAGCTGCTCCCCGGTGCGCCGGAAGAGATGCTGGAAGACCGTGCCGCCGCTGGTCGCGACGACACTGACCACTCCCGCGCCGATGATCGTCCCGTACACACCGAGCTGGGAAGCCAGCACCGCCGCCACGACTGCGGCCACCGCGCTTCCCGCCACCTGAGCGACACTCAGGTCCAGTCGCGGATCCTTCGCTTCTTCTACGTCGTTTTCCGGCTTACCGCCCATGCCCAGCCTCTGATTGCCCATCTCACCCATCTGGTCCACCTTGCAACATGAAGGGACATTTGGGCGAAGTGGAAAGTTCCGTTTCAAACGATTCTGTGAAACAGGCCACTACCGAGGCCCTGCGGCGACGGACCGTCGCCCTCAACTCCCGCACGCGTGGAGAACTTCGGTGGCGCGCCGGTCCACCCTCATGGTCCGAATGGAGTACTGTGGCGAGCCCTGGGTCCGGCCTCCATCACGGGCGCCGAATGCTCATAGTGACGAACCGGTCACCATGAGTGGCGAAATGGTAACCGTGCCATGGCGGCGAGCCAGGGCTGATGCCCGACACGCCGGGCAACTGGGCAAGGTTGTGGCAGGCTGCACCCGGGCAGGCCACACTCGACTAGCGGAAGCAGCGACGCACGTGACGTCGGCAGGCACCACCCGGGAGGTTCCCATGCCCGAACTGCGTGTCGTGGCCGTCTCGAATGACGGCACACGACTGGTGCTGAAGGCTGCTGACAGCACGGAGTACACACTTCCGATCGACGAGCGGCTGCGTGCGGCTGTCCGCAACGACCGCGCCCGCCTCGGCCAGATCGAGATCGAGGTGGAGAGCCACCTCCGTCCTCGCGACATCCAGGCCCGGATACGGGCCGGTGCCTCCGCCGAGGAGGTCGCTCAGCACGCGGGTATCCCGGTGGACCGGGTCCGCCGCTTCGAAGGTCCCGTACTGGCCGAACGCGCCTTCATGGCCGAGCGCGCCCGGAAGACCCCGGTGCGCCGCCCCGGCGAGAACACCGGGACCGGACCCCAGCTCGGCGAGGCGGTGCAGGAGCGGCTGCTGCTGCGCGGCGCCGACAAGGAAACCGTTCTCTGGGACTCCTGGCGGCGCGACGACGGCACGTGGGAGGTGCTGCTGGTCTACCGCGTCGCGGGCGAACCCCACTCCGCGAGCTGGACGTACGACCCGCCCCGGCGGCTCGTACAGGCCGTGGACGACGAGGCGCGCGCGCTGATCGGTGAGACGGACGACACCACCATGGTGGCCGCGCCCGAGCCGAGCTTCCCCTTCGTGCCGCGGATCGCGCGGCTGCCCCGGGACCGGCCGCTGGACCGCGCACTCGACCGGCAGCTGGAGCGGCCCGCCGTGCCGTTGCCCGCGTCCGAGCCGCAGCAGGAGGGCGCCGGCGGTGAACGGGATTCGCTGACCAGCCTGCTGGAGGCGGTGCCGAGCTTCCGCGGCGACATGGTGGTGCCCGAGCGGCCCGTGCCGCCTCCGGAGCCGCCGGCGACCGACCCCGCCGCGCAGGAACCGGAGGCCGAGGAGACCGCCGCGTCCGCCGCCTCCGGAGCCGGTGCGGCGTACGCCGATGTGCTCATGCCGCGCGCCGTCGCCGGGCACCGGGACCGGCTCACCGGCACGACGGACCGTCAGGCCGAGGCCGACGGGGTCCGGCCCGGACGGCGGGCGGCCGTACCGAGCTGGGACGAGATCGTCTTCGGTACGCGCCGCAAGAAGCAGGAGTAGACGCCGGACGTCCGGGGCGAGGGGCCGGTACGCGATCCGTGCGATCCGCACGGGCCCCTCGCCCCGCGCGGTTACCGGGGGTCGGGCCCGGTGGCCACCGGACGGGACGCGTCGGCGCACCACTCGGACCACGACCCCACGTACAGCGCCGCCGGAATGCCCGCGACCTCCAGGGCCAGCACCTGCTGGGCCGCGGAGACGCCCGAGCCGCAGTAGACGCCGACCGCCCGCGCTTCGCCGGCGCCCAGCGACGTGAAGCGGGCGGCCAGTTCGGAGGCGGGGAGAAGGCGGCCGTCGGGGCCGACGTTCTCCGTGGTCGGGGCGGAGACCGCGCCCGGGATGTGGCCGGCGACCGGGTCGATCGGCTCCACCTCGCCCCGGTAGCGCTCGGCCGCCCGCGCGTCGAGCAGCAGACCGGTGCGGGCGAGCTCGGCGGCGCCGTCGGCGTCGAGGAGCACTGCGGCGCCGGGGGCCGGCCGGAAATCACCGGCGGCCGGGGCCGGGACCTCCGATTCGACCGGGCCCGTCCAGGCCGCGAGGCCGCCGTCCAGCACCCTGACGTCCGGGTGGCCCGCCCAGCGCAGCATCCACCAGGCGCGCGCCGCGGCCCAGCCCTGCCCGCCGTCGTACACCACGACCGGGGTGTCGTGACGGACGCCCGCGCGGCGCATGACCGCGCCGAAGTCCTCGACGTCCGGGAGCGGATGGCGGCCGCCGGAGCCGGGCGGGCCGGCGAGTTCCGCCTCGAGGTCCACGAAGACGGCTCCGGGGATGTGTCCCGCCTCGTACGCGGCGCGACCGTGCGGCCCGCCCAACTGGTAGCGGACGTCCAGGAGGACCGGCGGCCGCTCTCCCGTCGACTCGCTCGCGAGTACGGCTGCGGTGATGATGGCATTCATAGGTGCCATCCTCGCGCAGCCTTCGGTACGACCGACACCGTACGGTGACACCACCGAAACGGACGGGAAATGCCAAATCGGGCATTCTCGTACGGGAACCCGCAGAAAGCGGCGCGGCCGGGACGCGCCGCACGCCAGGTGGTGCAAGCATCTGCACGGGCGCGTCCCTTCAGCACTTCACCGCTTCGCGACGGGGCGCCCGTTCCCGCACGACCACCACGATGGTCCGAGGAGAGAGTGACGATGACGGAGGCAGTGACCGGGCGGCACATGCCCGGTGCGCCCTGCTGGGTGAGCCTGATGGTGCACGGCCTGGCCACCACCCAGGAATTCTACGGAACGCTGTTCGGCTGGGAGTTCCGGCCAGGACCGCAGCAGCTCGGCCCGTACGTACGGGCCCTGCTCGACGGCAAGGAGATCGCGGGCGTCGGACAACTGCCGCCCGACCGGCATCTGCCCATCGCCTGGACGCCGTACCTCGCCACCGACGACGCCGGTGTCACGGCCGAGTCCGTCAGGAGCCACGGCGGCACGGTGGGGGTCGGTCCGATCGAAGCGGGCGACGCCGGCCGGATGGCGATCTGCTCCGACCCCACCGGCGCGGTCTTCGGCATCTGGCAGGCCGCGACCCATCCGGGCACGGCCCTGGCCGGCACCCATGGCACCCCGGTCTGGAACGAGCTGGTGACGCGCGAGACGTCGGTGGTCGGCAAGTTCTACGCGGCGGTATTCGGCCACGAGGTGGAGACGGACGTCTCCGCCGGCCCCGACCTGCTCACGCTGCACCTCGAAGGCCGTCCGGTGGCGTCCGTGCGCGGCGTGGGCGCCGCCCTGCCGCGTGACCGGGGCCCGCACTGGGTGACGTACTTCGAAGTCGGGGACGCCGACGAGTCGGCCCGTCTGCTGACGGAGCTCGGCGGGCATGTGCTGCGGCCGCCCCGGGACGACGCGCGGGGGAGGGCGGCTCTCGTCTCGGACCCGGAGGGCGCGGTGTTCACGATCGTGACGACGGCCGGCTGACGGAGTCGCCGAGGGAGGGGTCTACGGGCAGCACGTCGGGCGACAGGGCCGCGGCGTGCGCGGCCGCGGCCGTCGTCCGGCGCCTGTGGTGGCGACGGCACAGCACCTCGTAACCGACCTCGTCCGGCGCCTGGTTGACGTCGCCGACGACGACCTGGGCGCCCTCGACCACCATCTCGCCGCCGATCGTACGGGCGTTGTGCGTGGCCCTCGCACCGCACCAGCAGAGCGCCTCGACCTGGAGCACCTCCACCCGGTCGGCGAGTTCGACCAGGCGCTGCGAGCCGGGGAAGAGCTTGGAACGGAAGTCGGTGGTGATCCCGAAGGCGAAGACGTCGAGCTCCAGGTCGTCGACGACGCGGGCCAGTTGGTCGATCTGCTCACCGGCGAGGAACTGGGCCTCGTCCACGATCACGTAGTCGGCGCGGTTGCCCTGGGAGAGGTGGGCGACGAGGTACGCGTAGAAGTCGAAGCCCTCTGCGGCCTCGACGGCGTCGGTGACCAGGCCGAGGCGGGAGGACAGCTTGCCCTCGCCCGCCCGGTCGTCGCGCGTGAAGATCATGCCCTGGAGGCCGCGCGCGGACCGGTTGTGCTCGATCTGAAGAGCCAGGGTGCTCTTTCCGCAGTCCATCGTTCCGGAGAAGAACACCAGCTCGGGCATGAGGGGGTGAGGGCCTTTCAGATCAGGGCGCAGGGGCTGGGGGATGCGGGGTTACGAGCGGACTTCGAGGAGCGGGACGAGCTGCTCGGCGGGCGTCATGGAGCCGTGCATGCCCACCATCGCGGACTCGTGCGGCTCGCGGCGCGAGGCGGTGACCACGACGTCGTCGTGGGCCGCGGCGACGACGTCGCCGATGCGTCCGTAGACGCGCTCGTCGACCGCCGGGCCGAACCAGCCGGCCGCGATCGCCTCGTCCCTGCTCGCCACCCAGAACTGTTCGCCGAGCACCTCGCGCCAGACGGTGAGCACGTCGCTCTCGGCGCCCGGGACGGCGTACACATGCCGGGCCCGGCCCTCGCCGCCCAGCAGGGCGACACCGGCGCCCAGTTCCCAGTCCTCGTCGAAGTCGATGCGCGACTCCTCGTCGAAGGGGATGTCGATCATGCCGTGGTCGGCGGTGACGTACAGCGCCGCGCGGGGCGGCAGCTGTTCGGCGAGGCGCTGGGCGAGCCGGTCGACGTACATCAGCTGGCCGCGCCAGGCGTCGGAGTCCATGCCGAAGCGGTGACCCTTGCCGTCGACCTCGCTGTAGTACGTGTAGACCAGCGAACGGTCGCCCGCCGCCAGTTGCTCGGCGGCGAGGTCCATGCGCTCCTCGCCGGTGAGCTTGCCGCGGAACGTGCCGCCGCTCAGCGCGATCTTGGTGAGCGGGGTGTGCTGGAAGTCCGGGGACGAGACCTGCGCGGTGTGCACGCCCGCGGCGTCGGCGAGCTGGAAGACCGTGGGGTACGGCTGCCAGACGTGCGGGTCGGTCCACGGCTTCCAGCGCAGCTGGTTCATCAGCGCGCCGGTGTCCGGGTCGCGCACGGTGTAACCGGGCAGGCCGTGCGCGCCGGGCGGCAGGCCGGTGCCGACCGAGGCGAGCGAGGTCGCGGTGGTGGCGGGGAAGCCGGCCGTGAGCGGGCGGCCGGTGCCGCCGCGCGAGCTGCCGAGGAGGGAGTGGAGGTACGGGGCCTCGTCCGGGTGGGCCTTGATCTGCTCCCAGCCGAGACCGTCGATCAGGAACACGCAGTTCCGGTCGGCGGGCGTGAGCTCGGGGATCGTGGCGCTCGTCCCGGGTACGTCCATGCCCGCCGCGAGGGTCGGCAGGAGGTCGGCGAGCGAGCCGCTGCCGTACTCGGGGGCGGGAGCGGTGCCCGGGGCGAGCGGAACCGGGTCGGACCAGAGGGGCTGCGCCATCAGCGGTCGGCCGCGGCGGTCGCTTCGGAGAGCGCCTGGGCGAACGCGAGCGTCTGGCGGACGGCGTCCGGTCCGTCGCCGGCCTCGCTGACGCGCAGGCTGAGGTCGTCGGCGGTGGTGCTGCCGGTGTAGCCGTGGTCCGCGTCGCAATTGGGGTCGCCGCAGGCGGCGGGCTCCAGGTCGATGCGGGAGACCGCGCCCCAGCCGATGGTCAGGACGACCTCGCGGGGCAGGGTTCCCGGGACGTACTTCTCCGGGTTGGCGACGACGCGGCTGACCACGACCGACGAGATCCGGTCGAGCTTGACCGACTCGGTGGAGGTGGTGGCGTACGGCGCCGGGGAGGTGGCGTCGGCGGCCTGCTCGTCGGTGTGGCTGACGATGAAGCGGTTGCCGGTCAGGACGAGCACCGTGACGTGGCGGCGGACCTCGTTGGAGTCGAAGGTCGTCTCCTGGTGCACCAGGTATGAGGAGACCGGCTCGCCGCCGACAGCGGCCTCCACCGCTTCGGCCACGAGGGCCGGGTAGTAGCCGCTGCGCTCGATGGCCGCGCGCAGCCCCTTGGTCGTCGTACCGGTCTTCGCCATGCCCTCCATCCTACGGGGCTCCGGGGGGCGCGATGCCGGGCCTGTGGACGGCTCAGTAGCTGGGGAGGCGGCGGGGGCCGAGGTCGTCGCGGGCGGGCGGGGACGCGAGGCGCACGGACGCGCCGAGCACGGACAGGCCGTGCGGGGCGACGACCACGGGTTCCAGGGCGACCCCGACCACCTCGGGGTGGTCGTCGACCAGGCGCGAGACGCGCAGCAGCAGCTCTTCGAGCGCGGCGGTGTCGACGGGGTCCGAGCCGCGCCAGCCGAAGAGGAGCGGGGCGGTGCGGATCGACCTGATGAGTTCGGCGGCGTCCCGGTCGGTGGCCGGCACCAGACGGTGTCCGATGTCACCGAGCAGCTCGGAGGCGGCTCCGGCCAGCCCGAAGGAGAGCACGGCGCCGGCCGCGGCGTCGATGGAGGCCCGTACGACGGTGTCCACGCCCCGGGGGGCCATGGCCTGGACGACGGGCTGGAGCTCCTCGGGCTTGCCGAGCGCCTCGGCCAGCTCGCCGTAGGCCCGGCGCAGTTCCTGCTCGTCACCGAGGTCGAGGCGTACGCCGCCGAGGTCGGGTCGGTGGCGCAGGTGCGGGGCGGTGGTCTTGAGGGCGACGGGGTAGCCGAGCCGCCGGGCCGCCGCGACGGCGGCGTCGGGCCCCGGCGCGGGCAGGGCCGGCCGTACGTCGATGCCGTACCGCGCGAGGAGTTCCCGGGCGGCGTCGTCCCTGAGGGGCATCCCGCCGGGGGCGGCGGCGCCCTCGCTCAGCAGCGCGGCGATCCGGGCGGCGGCCCCGGCCTCGTCGATGTCGTCGTACTCGGGCACCCGCCCGGGCTCGGCGGCCTGCCGCCGCCACTGCGCGTACTTGACGGCCTCGGCGAGTGCGCGCACGGCGCGTTCGGCGGCGGGGTAGGCGGGAATCCGGCGCCCGTCGCCCGCGCCGCCTGCCTCCGGGCGCCCTTCGGGCGTGTCCCCGAACGCCGGACGGGCTCGGCTTTCCCGTGCGGCGGCCCCCGCTCCCCCTCCCGGGCCGTCCGAAGACACCGGCACCGGGACCTGCTCCGGCGCCGGGCGGGCCGTGCTCGTCGCCGCGGCGAGCGCGTCGGCCAGGGCGCCCATTTCCACGTGCACGACCGCCACCGGTTTCGCCGACCCCGTCGCCGCCTCCCGCAGCGCCGCCGCCAGGACCTCCCCGTCACCGGATTCCGTGACGCCGTTCTCGCCGACCCACGGGATCGCCGTGACCACGACCGCGTCGCACGTCCCGTCCGCCAGCGCCCGGGCCAGCGCCGCGCGGAAGTCCGCCGGGGTCGCGGCCGTCGTCAGGTCGAGCGGCGGCAGCGGCCGCAGCCCTTCGGCCAGGCAGGCGTCGTACGTCAGGAGGCCCAGGGACTCGGAATTGCCGAGGATGGCGACGCGCGGCCCGGCCGGCAGCGGCTGCCCGGCGAGCAGCAGCCCCGCGTCGACGAGTTCGGTGACGGTGTCGACGCGGACGACCCCCGCCTGCCGCAGCAGCGCGGAGACCGTCGCGTCGGGGATGCGCGTGGCGGGCACCGCGTGGCCCGGCGGCGTACTGCCGCTGTGGCGCGCGCCCTTGACCACGACGACCGGCTTCGCCGCCGCCGTGCGCCGGGCCAGGCGGGTGAACTTGCGCGGGTTGCCGATGGACTCCAGGTAGAGGAGGACGACGTCGGTGTCGGGGTCCTCGTAGCCGTACTGGAGGAAGTCGTTGCCGGACACGTCCGCCCGGTTGCCGGCCGAGATGAACGAGGACAGCCCGGCGCCCCGCCGGTAGAGCCCCGACAGCAGCGCGATGCCGATCGCTCCGGACTGGGTGAACAGGCCGATGCGGCCGCGCGCGGGCGGCTCCGGCGCGAGGGAGGCGTTGAGGCGTACCGCATCGGAGGTGTTGATGATCCCGAAGGCGTTGGGCCCGATGATGCGCATGCCGTACGAGCGGGCCTGGCGCACCAGCTCGCGCTGGCGCGCCCGGCCCGCGGCCCCGCTCTCGGCGTATCCGGCGGAGAGGACGACCAGCCCCTGTACGCCGCTCTCGCCGCAGTCCGCGACCACCTCCGGCACCCGTTCGGCCGGTACGGCGACGACGGCGAGGTCGACGGCCTCACCGATCCCGGCGACGGAGCGGTGCGCGGGGACGCCGTCCAGCTCGGTGAGGCCCTCGGGGAAGGCCCGGTTCACGGCGAACGTACGGCCCGTGTATCCGGCGGCGAGCAGATTGCGCAGGACGGCGCGCCCCACCCCGCCCGGGGCGCGCCCGGTCCCGACGACCGCGACGGAGCCGGGGGCGAGGAGGCGCTGCACGGAGCGGGACTCCGCGCGGTGCTCGCGGGCGCGCTGGACGGCGACGGAGCGGTCGGTCGGTTCCAGGCCGAATTCGAGGTGGACGACGCCGTCCTCGAAGCTGCGCTCCTGGGTGTAGCCGGCGTCCGTGAAGACCTTGATCATTTTGGAGTTGGCGGGCAGCACCTCCGCCACGAAGCGCCGGATGCCGCGCTCGCGCGCGACCGCGCCGATGTGTTCGAGGAGGGCGGAGGCGACCCCGCGCCCCTGGTGGGCGTCCTGGACCAGGAAGGCGACTTCGGCCAGGTCGGCGTCGGGGCCGGACGAGGGGCGCCCCTGCGCGTTGATGCGGTCGTACCGGACGGTGGCGATGAACTCGCCGCCCACCGTCGCCGCGAGACCCACCCTGTCCACGTAGTCGTGGTGGGTGAAGCGGCGGACGTCCTTGTCGGAGAGGCGCGGGTACGGCGCGAAGAAGCGGTAGTACTTCGACTCGTCCGACACCTGCTCGTAGAAGCTGACCAGGCGCTGCGCGTCGTCGGGAGCGATGGGGCGGATCCGCGCCGTACCTCCGTCGCGCAGCACCACGTCGGCTTCCCAGTGGGCCGGGTACGCGTGGTGCCCGTTGCGGTCCGGCGGGGTCTGCTCCATCGGAGGCTGCATGAAGGAAGCCTACGGCTCGCGGGTCCGCCGGGGGCGAGACAGGCCGGGGCCGCCGCGCGCGGCCGGCCCGGGGTCGCGGGCACGGCTTCCCCGAGCGCCATGAGAGACTGGTCTAGACAACCGTTAGAACATGAAGGGCAACACCATGGTTGAGCGCCGTGTCACCGTCGGCTGGGCCGAGGGCCTGCACGCCCGGCCCGCCTCCATCTTCGTTCGCGCAGCGACCGCCTCGGGTGTTCCCGTGACGATCGCCAAGGCCGACGGCAAGCCGGTCAACGCGGCCTCCATGCTCGCGGTGCTCGGCCTGGGCGCGCAGGGCGGCGAGGAGATCGTGCTCGCTTCCGAGGCCGACGGTTCCGACGCCGCCCTCGACCGCCTGGCGAAGCTGGTCTCCGAGGGCCTCGACGAGCTTCCCGAGACCGTCTGACCACTCGGACGGGCTCATTCTCACGAAGGAGCCGTGACATCCCGGATTCGGGACGTCACGGCTCCTTCGCTTTTGCGCGGAAACAGCGGAGACAGCGGAGGTATACGTCAGGAATTCCGGGCAGCAGAAAAAGCCCCCGCCGATTCGCTTTCTTTGTATACGGCGCATCTGTTAATTGCGGCCGCCCCCGGTGTGTACGGCATGTTGCGAAGTCCTCACGCGTTCCGGCCGCGGGCCGGGGCGCCGCAGCCGGTGCGCGGCCACCGCCCGTTCGGCGTGCAGGGCCGTCAGCGCCCGGGCCCGCTGCGCGTCGCCGCGTGCCACGGCGTCCACGATCGCGCCGTGTTCGGCCCAGGACTCGACGGGGCGGGCGGGCTGCTCGACGGCGTACATCCAGGTGATCTTGTGCCTGAGCTGGGTGAGCAGGGCCGTGAGGCCGGGGCTGCCGGACGCCTGGGCGAGCGTCTCGTGGAACCAGCCGCCCAGGGGGCTCAGATCCTCGCCCTCGCCCCGGCGGGCCCGCTCCTGACCGAGCCTGACCAGGCCGCGCAACACCTTGAGGTGCGCCTCGGTGCGCCGCTGGGCGGCGCGGGCCGCCCCCAGCGGCTCCAGCAGCGTTCTGACCTCCAGGAGGTCGGCGGCCTCCTGCGCGGTGGGTTCGGCCACGCAGGCGCCCGCGTGCCGGCGGGTGGTGACGAACCCCTCGGACTCCAGCGTGCGCAGGGCCTCGCGCACCGGGACGCGCGAGACGCCGTAACGGCGCGCCAGCAGCTCTTCGGTGAGCCGACTGCCCCGCTCGAAGACGCCGGAGACGATGTCGTCACGGATCGCCGTGCATACCGATTGCGCGGGAATGCGCATGAGCGGACCTCCGCCTTGATCCTCGCGAAACGCGGTCGAATGACGCCTGTTCGGCGACTCTATTGCAGCGGCGCGCAATTTCCGACGGGCGGCAGGAATTCATGGATATCTTTTGGCCAACGCCGAAGGCCCCGGCGGGAAGCCGGGGCCTTCGGGAAAACCGGGGTGCGTCAGACGTTCACACCGTGCGCGCGCAGGTACGCGACCGGGTCCATGTCGGAGCCGTACTCGGAAGACGTACGGGCCTCGAAGTGCAGGTGCGGGCCCGTCGAGTTTCCGGTCGAACCCGAGAGACCTATCTGGAGGCCCGGGGTGACGGCCTGGCCGACGGAGACGCCGATGGACGACAGGTGGCCGTACTGCGTGTACGTGCCGTCGTTCATCCTGATGACGATGCTGTTGCCGTACGCCCCGCCCCAGCCGGCCTCGACGACGGTGCCCGCCCCGACGGCCACGACGGAACTGCCGGACGCGGCCCGGAAGTCGACGCCGGAGTGGCTGCCGGAGGACCAGAGCGAGCCGCCGCTCCGGTAGCCGGTGGTCACGACGGAACCGGCGACCGGAAGGGTGTAGGCGGTGAGGCGCTCGCGTTCCGCCGCACGGGCGGCGCGCTCCTCGGCCTCGCGCTCCGCCCGCTCCTCGCGCTCCTTCTCGGCCCTGGCCTCCGCCTTGCGCCTGGCCTCCGCCTTGCGCGCCGCCTCGGCCCTGCGCTCGGCCTCCGCCCGGTCGGCGGCGTGCCGCTGCGCCTCGGCCTGGGCGGCGACCTGGTCGGCGAGGGAGTCGCCGACGACGAGGGCCTGGGTCAGGCCGGTCGCCTCGACGGAGTGGGCCGCGTCGGCGCTGGTACCGGCGGCGAGGGCCGGAGAGGCCAGGCTCCCGACGGCGCCGGTCGTCGCGAGGGTGGCAACGCCCGCCAGGCTCGCGCTCCTGCGCGTCAGACGGCCCGGACGGCTCGGACGACGGTGCTTCCCGGTGGCACGGGTGAACGCCATGAAGTGGCTGGTCCTTTCCTTCCTTCTCGCCTACCGGGTTAGCTGACGGGTTCGGAGCAGGAAGGTCTCCTACGGACCCCTTCCGTACGTACGGAAGGACGTCCGATTCACCCCAGGGACTGGGCTCCTCCAGCCGCGAAGGCGGCAGGAGGGTGGGTCCCCGGCTCCCCAGGCTCGCGCCTGACGGGGACTCGGCGATGGCTGCCCGGTGCCACGGATGCGGCTCACTGCTGACGGACAGCCGGACCGACGCTAAGCGGGACATCTTTCAATCACCAAAAAGTCTCCGCGCTTTGTAACGCACCCCACAGGCCAGAAAGGCAACCTCCATAACAAAACGGACATACGCCAAGGACCCCGGCGGCCTGTCGGCCACCGGGGTCCCTCTGCCTCCCGTGGTGAGGGAGTTGCGCGATCGGCTCGCCTCGAACGGACGGACCGTCAGCCGGCGACCACCGTCACGTCACCGATGCCGAGCGCCCTGACGGGCTCCTCGATCTGCGAGGCGTCCCCGACGAGGACCGTGACCAGACGGTCCTCGGGGAAGGCGCTGACGACCGCCGCGGTGGCCTCCACCGTGCCCGTCTCGACGAGGCGGGCGTACAGCTGGGCCTGGAAGTCGTCCGGCAGGTGCTGCTCGACCTGGTCGGCGAGGGTTCCGGCGACGGCGGCCGCCGTCTCGTACTTGAGCGGTGCCACACCCACCAGGTTCTGCACGGCGACGTCGCGCTCGGCGTCGGTGAGGCCCTCGGCCGCGAGGGTGCGCAGCACCTTCCACAGGTCTTCGAGCGCCGGGCCCGTGGACTCCGTGTCCACCGAGCCGCTGATCGCCAGCATCGACGCACCCGATCCGTCGGGAGCGGAGCGCAGCACCTGGCCGAAGGCGCGCACGCCGTACGTGTAGCCCTTCTCCTCGCGCAGGACGCGGTCCAGACGGGAGGTGAGCGTGCCGCCCAGGCAGTACGTACCGAGGACCTGGGCCGGCCAGACCCGGTCGTGCCGGTCGGGGCCGATCCGGCCGATGAGAAGCTGCGTCTGGACCGCGCCGGGACGGTCCACGATGACCACACGGCCCGTGTCGTCGGCCGTCACCGGCGGTACGGGGCGGGGCTCGGCGGTGTCGCCCTTCCACGCCCCCAGGGTGTCGGCCAGCACGGCGTCCAGGTCGGTGCCGTCGAGGTCGCCGACGATCACGGCGGTGGCGGTCGCGGGACGCACGTGCGCCGCGTAGAAGCCCCTCACGGCGGCGGAGTCGATGCGCTTGACCGTCTCCTCGGAGCCCTGGCGCGGACGCGACATGCGCGAGGTCGCCGGGAACAGCTCCTTGGAGAGCTGCTTGGCGGCGCGGCGGGACGGGTTGGCCGTCTCGTGCGGGATCTCGTCGAGCCGGTTGGCCACCAGCCGCTCGATCTCGCCGTCCGCGAAGGCGGGCGCGCGCAGCGCGTCGGCGAGCAGGCCGAGCGCCTTGGGCAGCCGGGAGACCGGGACCTCCAGGGAGACCCGGACGCCCGGGTGGTCGGCGTACGCGTCGAGCGTGGCGCCGCAGCGCTCCAGCTCGGCGGCGAACTCCTCGGCGGAATGCTTGTCGGTGCCCTCGGAGAGGGCCCGCGACATGATCGTGGCCACGCCGTCGAGGCCCTCGGGCTCAGCCTCCAGGGGGGCGGCGAGGAAGACCTCGACGGCCATGACCTGCTGGCCGGGGCGGTGGCAGCGCAGGACGGTCAGGCCGTTGGGCAGGGAGCCGCGCTCGGGGGCGGGGAACGCCCACGGCGTGGGGGTGCCGGCCTGCGGCTGGGGGTGGAATTCCATGCTCACGGCTGCGGTGTCGGTCACTTGTCCGCCCCTTCCTGCGTACCGGCCGCACCGGCGGCGTCTGCGGTGTCGTCGGCTGCGGCTGCGTCCGCCGCGGGTGTCGGCTCGTACACCAGGACCGCGCGGTTGTCCGGGCGCAGGCGGGCCTTGGCGGCCGCCTGGACCTCCTCCGCCGTGATCTCCAGGACGCGCTGGACGGCGGTCAGCGCGAGCTGGGGGTCGCCGAACAGGACGGCGTACCGGCAGAGTTCGTCGGCGCGGCCCGCGACCGTACCGAGCCGGTCGAGCCACTCGCGCTCCAGCTGGGCCTGCGCGCGCTCCATCTCCTCGGGCGTGGGGCCCTCGGCGGCGAAGCGGGCCAGCTCCTCGTCGACCGCGCGCTCGATGTCGGGCACCTCGACGCCGGCCGACGTCTTGACGTCCAGCCAGCCCAGCGAGGGGGCGCCGGCGAGGCGCAGCAGCCCGAAACCGGCCGCGACGGCCGTCCGGTCGCGGCGGACCAGCCGGTTGTGCAGCCGGGAGGACTCGCCGCCGCCGAGGACGGTGAGGGCCAGGTCGGCGGCGTCGGCCTCGCGGGTGCCGTCGTGCGGCAGCCGGTAGGCGGCCATCAGCGCGCGGGCCGGGACCTCTTCGTGGATCTCCTCGCGGAGCTCCTCGCCGATGATGTCGGGCAGCGTCCCGTCGCGCGGCGGCTGCTTGCCGTCGTGGGACGGGATGGAGCCGAAGTACTTCTCGATCCAGGCGAGCGTCTGCTCCGGGTCGATGTCGCCGACGACCGAGAGCACCGCGTTGTTGGGCGCGTAGTACGTACGGAAGAAGGCGCGCGCGTCCTCGAGGGTCGCGGCGTCCAGGTCGGCCATCGAACCGATCGGCGTGTGGTGGTACGGGTGGCCCTCCGGGTAGGAGAGGGCGGTCAGTTTCTCGAACGCGGTGCCGTACGGGACGTTGTCGTACCGCTGGCGGCGCTCGTTCTTGACGACGTCGCGCTGGTTCTCCATGGACTCCTCGTCGAGCGCGGAGAGCAGCGAGCCCATCCGGTCGGCTTCCAGCCACAGAGCCAGCTCCACCTGGTGGGCGGGCATCGTCTCGAAGTAGTTGGTGCGCTCGAAACTGGTCGTGCCGTTGAGCGAACCGCCCGCACCCTGCACCAGCTCGAAGTGGCCGTTGCCCTTGACCTGTGCCGAGCCCTGGAACATCAGGTGCTCGAAAAGGTGAGCAAGACCGGTACGGCCCTTGACCTCGTGGCGCGAGCCCACGTCGTACCAGAGGCAGACCGCGGCGACCGGGGTCAGGTGGTCCTCGGAGAGCACCACGCGCAGGCCATTGGCCAGCCGGTGCTCGGTCGCTGTCAGGCCGCCGGAACCGGCCTGCGCTGTGGCCGTGTGACCCATGGGCATGTACGTCCCTTCGATCGCGATACGGAGAAGTCCTGCCACTGTATGCAAGCGCAGTGACGCCTGGCGAAGTTCCCGGCCGGTGTACGCCCTCAGGGAACGGCCCGAGCAGGCGCTACGGACGGGTCGGGGTCGGCGTTGTCAGTGGACCGGTCCACAATGGTCGGCATCAGACCCAAGAATCCACCCCGACAGAACCGCGAAGGAGCCGCAGCCGCGATGGCCCGCCGCAGCACGAAGACCCCGCCGCCGGACGATGCGTTCGAGGAGAAGATCCTCGATGTCGACGTCGTCGACGAAATGCAGGGCTCCTTCCTCGAGTACGCGTACTCGGTGATCTACTCGCGAGCGCTGCCCGACGCCCGCGACGGCATGAAGCCGGTGCACCGACGCATCGTCTACCAGATGAACGAGATGGGGCTGCGGCCCGACCGCGGCTACGTGAAGTGCGCCCGCGTCGTCGGCGAGGTGATGGGCAAGCTGCACCCGCACGGCGACGCTTCGATCTACGACGCGCTCGTGCGGATGGCCCAGCCCTTCTCCATGCGCCTGCCCCTGGTCGACGGGCACGGCAACTTCGGCTCCCTCGGCAACGACGACCCGCCGGCCGCCATGCGGTACACCGAGTGCCGGATGGCCGACGCCACGTCGCTGATGACGGAGTCCATCGACGAGGACACGGTCGACTTCAACCCGAACTACGACGGGCAGGAGCGGGAGCCGGTCGCGCTTCCCGCGGCGTATCCGAACCTGCTGGTCAACGGCGCCTCCGGAATCGCCGTCGGCATGGCGACGAACATGCCGCCGCACAACCTGGGCGAGGTCGTCGCCGCCGCCCGGCACCTGATCAGGCACCCCGGCGCGGATCTCGAGACGCTGATGCGTTTCGTGCCCGGGCCCGACCTGCCGACCGGCGGCCGCATCGTCGGCCTCGGCGGCATCAAGGACGCGTACGAGAAGGGGCGCGGCACCTTCAGGATCCGCGCGACGGCCACCGTGGAGAACGTGACGGCGCGCCGCAAGGGCCTGGTCGTCACCGAACTGCCGTTCACGGTCGGCCCGGAGAAGGTGATCGCCAAGATCAAGGACCTGGTCTCGTCGAAGAAGCTCCAGGGCATCGCGGACGTCAAGGACCTCACGGACCGCATGCACGGTCTGCGTCTGGTCATCGAGATCAAGAACGGCTTCGTCCCCGAGGCCGTCCTGGAGCAGCTCTACAAGCTGACGCCGATGGAGGAGACCTTCGGCATCAACAACGTGGCGCTGGTGGACGGCCAGCCGCTGACGCTGGGGCTCAAGGAGCTGCTGGAGGTCTATCTCGACCACCGTTTCGAGGTCGTGCGCCGCCGCAGCGAGTTCCGCCGCACCAAGCGGCGCGACCGGCTGCACCTGGTCGAGGGCCTGCTCGTCGCGCTGCTCGACATCGACGAGGTCATCCGCCTCATCCGCTCCAGCGACAACTCGGGGCAGGCGAAGGAGCGGCTGATCGAGCGCTTCTCGCTGAGCGAGATCCAGACGCAGTACATCCTGGACACGCCGCTGCGCCGGCTCACCAGGTTCGACCGGATCGAGCTGGAGAGCGAGCGCGACCGGCTGAACGGCGAGATCGACGAGCTGACCGGGATCCTGGAGTCGGACGCGGAGCTGCGCAAGCTGGTCTCGGCGGAACTGGCGGCGGTGGCGAAGAAGTTCGGCACCGACCGGCGCACCGTGCTGCTGGAGTCCGGGAGTTCGCCGGTCGCCGCGGTGCCGCTGGAGGTCGCGGACGACCCCTGCCGCGTCCTCCTGTCCTCGACCGGGCTGCTGGCCCGTACGGCCAGTGGTGAGCCTCTCGCCCTGGACGACGCCCGGCGCGCCAAGCACGACGTGATCGTCTCCGCGGTGCCCGCGACGGCGCGCGGTGACGTGGGCGCGGTGACCTCGGCCGGGCGGCTGCTGCGGCTGTCGGTGATCGACCTGCCCCAGCTGCCGGACACGGCGTCCGCGCCGAACCTCTCGGGCGGGGCGCCGGTCGCGGAGTTCCTGTCCCTGGAGCCGGACGAGTCGCTGATCTGCCTCACCACGCTCGACGAGTCCTCGCCGGGGCTCGCGCTCGGCACCGAGCAGGGCGTGGTGAAGCGGGTCGCCCCGGACTACCCCGCGAACAAGGACGAGCTGGAGGTCATCACCCTCAAGCAGGGCGACCGGATCGTCGGCGGGGCCGAGCTGCGCACCGGCGAGGAGGACCTGGTCTTCATCACGGACGACGCCCAGCTGCTGCGCTACCCGGCGGGGCAGGTACGGCCGCAGGGCCGTGCCGCGGGCGGTATGGCGGGCATCAAGCTCGCCGACGGCGCCAAGGTGATCTCCTTCACCGCGGTGGACCCGGCGGCGGACGGCGTGGTCTTCACGGTGGCAGGCGCGGCCGGCACGCTGCTCGGCGACTCCGAGACGTCGGCGAAGCTGACGCCGTTCGACCAGTACCCGCGCAAGGGCCGGGCCACCGGCGGCGTGCGCTGCCAGCGGTTCCTCAAGGGCGAGGACACGCTGGTCCTGGCCTGGGCGGGCGCGGCTCCGGCGCGCGCGGCGGCGAAGAACGGCACACCGGTGGAGCTGCCCGGGCAGGACCCGCGCCGCGACGGTTCGGGCACACCGCTGACGACGGCGGTGGCGGCTCTGGCAGGCCCGGTCTAGCTCCTGGCCGCCGGGTCTCCTGGCCCGGGACCCGGCTCCGCCGGTCAGCCCTCGCCCTGTACGTACCGCAGGACGCCCCACATGCCGTGCTCGTCGGCATCGGCGGGGGCGTCCCGCGGGCCCTCCGCCCGGCAAAACGCCAGTTCCCTGCCCAGCGCCCCGGCGTCCGTCCCGGATCCGATGAGGACCAGCTGGGTGAGTCTCGGTTCCTCGCGTCCCCAGGGCTCGGGGTAGAAGCGCAGGAACCGGCCGACGGCATGCACCGCGTACCGGTTGCGGGCGTCGGCCGCACCGAAGTCGACGTACCCCTTGATCCGGTAGAGCCCCTCCGGCCTGCTGTCGAGGAACTCCATGAGCCGGCGCGGGTCCATGGGCACGTCGGAGGTGAAGGAGACGCTCTCGTACGCGGCGTGCAGATGATCGTCGTGGCGGCCCCCGGGGTCCTCGCTCCGCAGGTCGTCGAACGACAGCTGCCGCGCCTTCTCCTCGGCGTCCGGCCGTGCCGCCGGGTCGAAGAGCAGCTGCGGATCGATCCGCCCGTACGACGCGCGGACCACGGCGGCGGAGCCGCTGAGAGCCCGGACGGTGTCGAGGACGCTCGCGAGCCGCTCCTCCCCCACCCGGTCCGTCTTGTTCAGGACGACGAGGTCGGCGAGGGCGAGATGGCGGTCGACCTCGGGATGGCGCTCCCGGGTCGCGTCGAACTCGGCGGCGTCGACGACCTCGGCGAGCCCTCCGTACACGATCCGCTCGTTCTCGCTGGCCAGGACCATCCGGACGAGCTCCTGCGGCTCGGCGAGACCGCTCGCCTCGATGACGATCACATCGAGACGGGCGGCGGGGCGGGTCAGCCTCTCCAGGTACACGTCGAGCTCACTGGCGTCGACGGCGCAGCACAGACAGCCGTTGCCGAGCGAGACGGTGGAGTCCCCGAGCTGCCCGGCGACCGCCATGGCGTCGATCTCGATGGCCCCGAAGTCATTGACGATCGCACCGATCCTGGTGCCTCTGCTCCGCCTCAGCAGATGGTTGAGCAAGGTGGTCTTGCCGGATCCCAGGAAGCCCGTGAGGACGATGACCGGGATCTGCTTCTTGCTCACCGGGGGGCCTTTCTCGTAGCGCGGGAAGCGGCGGCACCAGGATATTGGCGCTCCGGCCGGTCGTACGAGCCGCACGGGGGGCGAGCGGGCGAGCACGGGATTTCGGAAAG
The DNA here is from genome assembly GCF_039533765.1 of Streptomyces enissocaesilis. NCBI lineage: Bacteria > Bacillati > Actinomycetota > Actinomycetes > Kitasatosporales > Streptomycetaceae > Streptomyces > Streptomyces enissocaesilis. Next base: position 63,872 of record NZ_BAAAUD010000010.1, read on the forward strand.
GCGAGCCCGGCGCTCTACCGTTCGTAGACATGAGCGCCGCACCGACCGCCCCCGCCAGACGTTTCCGTCTGGGCTGGCCCCAGCGCGTCTTCTCGCAGGTCCTCCTGATGCAGCTGTCCGTCGCCGGTGGCGTCGCCGTGCTCGCCACCGGCCTCTTCCTCGCCCCGCTCAGCGATCAGCTGGACCAGGAGGCGATGCGGCGCGCGCTCGCGATCGCGCAGACCACCGCGGCCCAGCCGCAGCTGGCCGACGCGCTCGCCGGCACCCGGCCCGCCGCCGGAGGGCCCGTACAGGCCGGGGCCGACCGCATCAGGCGCTCCACCGGCGCCGAGTACGTCGTGGTCATGGACGAACGCGGCGTCCGCTGGTCCCACACCGACACCGGCCAGATCGGCAAGATCGTCTCCACCGACCCCAGCGAAGCGCTCGCCGGCCACGAGGTCATGGAGATCGACGAGGGTACGCTCGGCCGCTCCGCCCGCGGCAAGGTCCCGCTGCGCGACACCGGCGGTGAGATCGTCGGCGCGGTGTCGGTCGGCATCGAGTACGACAGCGTCCGCGCCCGGCTGCTGGGGGCGATCCCCGGGCTGCTGGCGTACGCGGGCGGGGCCCTGGCCGTCGGCGCGGTGGCGGCGTACCTCGTCTCCCGCAGACTCCAGCGGCAGACCCATGACCTCGCCTTCTCCGACATCTCCGCGCTGCTGGCCGAGCGCGAGGCGATGCTGCACGGCATTCGCGAAGGTGTCGTCGCCCTCGACTCCGGGGGCAGGATCCGGTTGATGAACGACGAGGCCCAGCGGCTGCTCGGGCTCGGCGCCGAGGCCACCGGACGGCCGCTCGACGAGGCCCTGGGCGAGGGGCGTACCGCGGATGTGCTGGCGGGGCGGGTGACCGGTGAGGACCTGCTGACCGTACGCGGCCGGCGCGTGCTGGTCACCAACCGGATGCCGACGGACGACGGGGGCGCCGTGGCGACCCTGCGCGACCGTACGGAGCTGGAGCGGCTCGGCCGCGAGCTGGATTCGACCCGCGGCCTGATCGACGCCCTGCGCGCCCAGGACCACGAGCACGCCAACCGGATGCATACGCTCCTGGGGCTGCTGGAACTGGGCATGCACGAGGAGGCGGTGGAGTTCGTGACGGAGGTCGCGGCGGTGCACCGCGCCACCGCCGAGCAGATCACCGAGAAGATCCACGATCCGCTGCTGGCGGCGCTGCTGGTCGGCAAGGCCACGGTCGCCGCGGAGCGCGGGGTCGCGCTGCGGCTCTCGGGCGCGACGCTGCTGCCCGACCGTCTGGTGGACCCGCGCGGTCTGGTCACGGTGGTCGGCAACCTGGTGGACAACGCGCTGGACGCCTCGGCCGGTTCCCCGGACGCCCGCGTAGAGGTCGAGCTGCGGGCGCGGGGGCGTACGGCCGTGCTGCGGGTGGCCGACAGCGGGCCCGGTGTCCCGGCCGAGCAGCGGGAGCTGATCTTCACGGAGGGGTGGTCGACCAAGGAGCTCCCGGCCCACGGCAAGCGCGGCCTCGGCCTCGCGATGGTGCGCAGGCTGGCGGAGCGGCAGGGCGGCAGCGCCCGGGCCGGCGAGGGGGCCGACGGGGGCGCCGAATTCACCGTCGTACTGCCGGAGGCGCTGACGGATGCCGGACCGGCCGACGGCGGGCCGGCCCGTGCGGAAGTGACGACGGCGGCGCTGGACACGGCGGGAGAGACCCGATGATCGACGTACTGGTGGTGGACGACGACGTCCGGGTCGCGGAGATCAACGCCGCGTACGTGGCCAAGGTGGCGGGCTTCCGCGTCGTCGGCCGGGCCCACTCCGCCGCCGACGCACTGGCACAGCTGCGCGCGCACCACGTCGACCTGGTGCTCCTGGACCACTATCTGCCGGACGGGAACGGGCTCGCGCTCGTACGGGAGCTGCGCGGGCTCGGCCTCCAGACCGACGTGATCATGGTGACGGCGGCGCGCGACATCGGGACCGTGCAGGCGGCGATGCGTCAGGGAGCCCTCCAGTACCTGGTGAAACCCTTCAACTTCGCCGGGCTGCGCACCAAGCTGGAGGCGTACGCCGGGCTGCGCCGGACCCTCGACGGGGGCGGCGAGGCGGAACAGGCCGAGGTCGACCGTATCTTCGGGGCCCTGTCCGTGACCGGTTCCCCCCACCTTCCCAAGGGGCACTCGCCGACCACCGCGGAGCTGGTCCGCCAGGTGCTGCTGGCCGCCGGGGGCCCGCTGTCCGCCCAGGAGATCGCGGAGCGGGCGGGCATGAGCCGGCAGACCGCGCAGCGCTATCTGAAGCTGCTGGAGAGGTCGGGGCGGGTACGCCTCAGCCTCAAGTACGGCGAGACGGGCCGCCCGGAGCACCGGTACGCGTGGACGGCCGGCAGCCGCTGAGCACGTGCGGCCCCCGCCGCCGCGCCCGCTCCCCGCCCCCTCCCCGCCACCCCTCCCGACGCCGCCCGGTCAGGCGGCGCCCGCGCCCGTCAGTGAGCGCACCTCTGCCTCCGCGTGCCTGGCCGCGTCCGGTGGTCCGGGCGACAGCGCCGTACCGGCCCAGCCCGCCAGGAAGCCCAGCGGGATCGAGACCAGACCCGGGTTCTGCAACGGGAAGAGCTGGAAGTCGACGCCCGGGAAGAGCGCTTCGGGACTGCCGGAGACGACCGGCGAGAACAGCACGAGCAGTACGGCCGGGGCCAGGCCGCCGTACACCGACCAGACCGCGCCGCGGGTGGTGAACTTCCGCCAGAACAACGAGTAGAGCAGCACCGGCAGATTGGCGGACGCGGCGACCGCGAAGGCCAGGCCGACGAGGAAGGCGACGTTCAGATCGCGGGCGAGCAGGCCCAGGCCGATGGCCACGGCCCCGACACCGGCCGCCGCAACACGGGCCACCGCGACCTCGCTGTGCTGCCTGGCGTGGCGGCGCCTGAGCGAGGCGTACAGATCATGGGCGACGGAGGCGGAGGACGCCAGCGTGATGCCGGCCACGACCGCGAGGATGGTGGCGAAGGCGACGGCCGCGACGACGGCGAAGAGAACCGTTCCTCCGGTGGAGCCGGCGCCGCCGCCCAGGTCGAGCGCCAGCAGGGGAACCGCCGTGTTCCCGGCGGCGTTCGACGCCCGGACCTCGTCGGATCCGACCACCGCCGCCGCGCCGAAGCCGAGCACGATCGTCATCAGGTAGAAGCTGCCGATGAGGCCGACGGACCAGACGACCGAGCGGCGGGCGGCGCGCGCGGTCGGCACGGTGTAGAAGCGGGACAGGATGTGCGGCAGCCCGGCCGTACCGAGGACGAGCGCGAGGCCGAGGCTGATGAAGTCGAAGCGGGCGGTCCAGTCGCCGCCGTACCGCAGACCGGGTGCCAGGAAGTCCGTGCCGTGGCCGCTGCGCTCCGCGGCGGAGAGCAGCAGCTGGTTGAAGTCGCCGTGGAAGCGCACCAGGACGAGCACGGTGAGCGCGACCGTACCCGCCATCAGCAGCACTGCCTTGACGATCTGGATCCAGGTGGTGGCCCGCATCCCTCCCAGCGACACATAGATCACCATCAGCGCACCCACGCCGACGACCGTCCAGGAACGCGCGGCCTCGCTGCCCCCGCCCAGCAGCAGCGCGACCAGGCTGCCCGCCCCCACCATCTGCGCCACCAGATAGAGAACGGACACGGTGACCGAGGAGGTTCCCGCCGCGATACGGACGGGGCGCTCGCTCATCCGCGCGGCGATGACGTCGGCGAGGGTGAACCGGCCGCAGTTGCGGACGAGCTCGGCGACGAGCAGCAGGACGACGAGCCACGCGACGAGGAAGCCCACGGAGTAGAGCATGCCGTCGTAGCCGTAGAGGGCGATCAGCCCCGAGATTCCGAGGAAGGACGCGGCGGACATGTAGTCGCCCGCGATGGCGAAACCATTCTCCATGGGGGAGAACAGCCGGCCTCCCGCGTAGAACTCCTCGGCGGAACCGTGCCGGTTGCGGCTCACCCAGGTCGTGATCGCCAGCGTGACCGCGATGAACGCGCAGAACAGCAGCAGCGCGAGCGTCTGGTGCTGCGTGGTCATGGCCGGGCCTGCCATGGCCGGGCCTGCCATCGCTGGGCCCGTCATCGCTCGGCCCCCCGCGTCATTTCCTGGGTGTCCCAGCGGAGGTCGAGCGCCGCGCGGTCCCTGCGCAGCCGCGCGTGACGCGCGTACGCCCAGGTCAGCAGGAAGGTGCTGAGGAACTGTCCGAGCCCGGCGACCATCGCGACGTTCACCGCGCCCACGACGGGGCGGGCCATCAGGTCGTGTGCGGTGGTCGCCGCGACGACGTAGACGAGGTACCAGGCGAGGAACGCGAGGGACGCGGGAACGACGAACCGCCGGTAGCGGCTGCGCACTTCCTGGAAGGCGGCGCTGCGCTGCACCTCCAGGTAGATCTCGGCCGCGCTGTGGCCGGACCGCGGGCCGCCGGGCGCGGGCGGCGCGGCCGGCGCGGGGGCGCCCGTACCGTCCAGCTCGCCCCACCCGGAGGCGAGCGCGTCGTACCAGGGATCGTCGAACCGCACCGCTGCGGTCTCGCGCCCTTCGTGCTTCTCCACCGAACAGTTCTCCTTGTCCGCGCACGGATCGTCCGCGTGCCAAGGATGGACAGAGTGGGAAGATCCAGGACTCTTCAATCCCTTCAACTTCACCCCTTCAGGTGACGGATGTTCCGGGCGGCTGTGCGAGTCCGTGCCGGTAGGCGTACCGCACCGCCTGCGCAGGTCACTCGCCCCCCGCCTCGGCGAGGAGGTGGTCGATGTGGGCCGCGGAGAGGCCGTGTGCCAGGACGTCGTGGACCTCCCGGGCGGTACGGGCCCGCTCGGCCAGGGCCGCGGACCGGGCCTGCGCCGCCCGGGCCGTCCGCTTCTGTGCGAGCAGCCGGAAGCCGGCGCCGCGGGCCCGCGTGTCGAGGCGCGGGGAGTGGCCGACGAGCACGATCCCCCGGCCGAGCAGGACGGACTCCAGGGCCCGGTCGTGGTGGGCGGCGCCGCGGGTACCCGGGACGGCCACGGGCAGCGCGGCGGCCAGGGGCAGCCGTTCCATGGCCTGTACGGCGCAGACGATCCAGAGGATGGACGCGGGTGTCCGCGCCCCGGCGGCGTACGGGCCCGCCCCGACGAGGGCCACCACGGCGAGTGTTCCGACGGCCGACCGCAGCCGGTTGCGCGCGGTGAGCCGGTCGTACGCACGGGCGGCAGCCGCGCACCGGGCCGGTCCGGCAGCCGGGGCGACGGCCGCGACGCCCCGGAAGAGCCCCGCGCCGTACGCCGTCCAGAGGACCCAGGTGGCCACCGCGGCCCGGACCAGGACGTCGACGACCGTACGCACGGGTGGCACCCCGAGCCGTGACAGGGCCTTCGGGGACGGCCACGCGGTCCAGCAGCCGATCGCCTGCGATGTCCTGGGAGGACCCCTACGGACCACAGGCCCGCAGGGGATCGGAGCGTGGGTGGAGCGGTGCGCTCCACCCACGGGTGGACTCCGTCCGGCGTCGGCTCAGGCGTCGATGCGCGAGCGGTCCAGGGTCGCCGCCGAGCTGGTGATGAACTCCTTGCGGGGCGCGACCTCGTTGCCCATCAGCAGGTCGAAGACCTGCTCGGAGGATTCCAGGTCACCGATGTTGATCCGGCGCAGCGTGCGGTGGCGCGGGTCCATCGTGGTCTCCGCCAGTTGGTCGGCGTCCATCTCGCCCAGACCCTTGTAGCGCTGGATGGAGTCCTTGAAGCGCACGTTCTTGCGCTGGAACTCCAGCAGCTTCTGCCGCAGCTCGCTGTCCGAGTACGTGTAGACATACTTGTCCTGGCCCTTCTTCGGCTGGACGAGCTCGATCCGGTGCAGCGGCGGCACGGCGGCGAAGACCCGTCCCGCCTCCACCATCGGCCGCATGTAGCGCTGGAAGAGCGTCAGCAGCAGGCAGCGGATGTGCGCGCCGTCGACATCGGCGTCCACGAGCAGCACGATCTTGCCGTAGCGCGCGGCGTCCAGGTCGAAGGTCCGCCCGGAGCCCGCTCCTATGACCTGGATGATGGCGCCGCACTCGGCGTTCTTGAGCATGTCCGAGACGGACGACTTCTGGACGTTGAGGATCTTGCCCCGGATGGGCAGCAGCGCCTGGAACTCGGAGTTCCGGGCGAGCTTGGCCGTACCGAGCGCGGAGTCCCCCTCGACGATGAAGAGCTCGCTGCGCTCCACGTCGTCGCTGCGGCAGTCGGCGAGCTTGGCCGGCAGCGAGGAGGTCTCCAGCGCGGTCTTGCGGCGCTGTGCCTCCTTGTGCTGGCGGGCCGCGATGCGCGTCCGCGCGGCGGCGACGGCCTTCTCCATGACCGAGCGCGCCTGCTGCTTGGCATCCCGCTTGGTGGAGGTCAGGAACGTCTTGAGTTCCTTGGCGACGACATTGCCGACGATCCGCGCGGCCGCCGACGTACCGAGGATCTCCTTCGTCTGGCCCTCGAACTGCGGCTCCGCCAGCCGCACCGTGACGACCGCGGTGAGGCCCTCCATGACGTCGTCCTTGACGACGTCGTCCTCGGCGACGCGCAGCAGCTTGGCCGAGCGCAGCGCCTCGTTGACGGTCTTGGTGAGGGACCGCTCGAAGCCGGAGATGTGGGTGCCGCCCTTGGGGGTGGCGATGATGTTGACGAAGGACCTGACGGTGGTGTCGTACCCCGTGCCCCAGCGCAGCGCGATGTCCACACCGAGCTCGCGGGTGACCTCGGTGGCCGTCATGTGCCCGCGGTCGTCGAGGACCGGCACGGTCTCCTTGAAGGTGCCCTGCCCGGACAGCCGCAGAACGTCGCAGATGGCCTTGTCCTGCGCGAGGTACTCGCAGAACTCGCTGATGCCGCCGTCGAAGCGGAAGATCTCCTCGGTCTTGCCCTCGCCCTCCAGGGCGCGCTCGTCGCGTACGACGATGGTCAGGCCGGGCACGAGGAAGGCCGTCTGGCGGGCGCGCTGGTACAGCGTCTCCAGGCCGAGCTTGGCGTCCTTGAGGAAGATCTGCTGGTCGGCCCAGTAGCGCACGCGCGTGCCGGTGCGCGTCTTGGGGATCCGCTTGACCTTGCGCAGCCCGTTGGCCGGGTCGAAGGGGGACGCGGGGCCCGGCCCGGTGAACGCGCCGGGGACGCCCCGCCGGAAGCTGATGGCGTGCGTCGAGCTGCTGCGGTCGACCTCGACGTCCAGGCGGGCGGAGAGGGCGTTGACGACGGAGGCACCGACGCCGTGCAGACCGCCGGAGGCCGCGTACGAGCCGCCGCCGAACTTGCCGCCGGCGTGCAGCTTGGTCATCACGACCTCGACGCCGGACAGGCCCGTCTTGGGCTCGACGTCGACCGGGATGCCGCGGCCGTTGTCCTGGACCTCCACCGAGCCGTCCTCGTGGAGGATGACCTCGATGTGGTCGCAGTAACCGCCGAGGGCTTCGTCGACGGAGTTGTCGATGATCTCCCAGAGGCAGTGCATGAGGCCGCGGCTGTCGGTGGAACCGATGTACATGCCAGGGCGCTTGCGGACAGCCTCGAGCCCCTCGAGTACGAGCAGGTGCCGCGCGGTGTAGTTGGAGCCGTCACGGTCTGCACCGGTCAGAAGCGCAGTGGACGGCACGGACGTCTCGGCGGTCACGCGGTTCGCTCCTCGCTGAATTTCAAATGTGTCCCGATGGGGTACGGGCCCGGCGTGGGTCGCCGGTCAGAGGGTACCGAGGCCTGGTAGAGCCGATGTAACGCCACCCTCAGGAAAACTCATGCTAGTCCAGAGTCGTATGCACGTTCGATCCCTCGAAGGGGTGACGTGGACATCACGTTCCCTTCGAGGCATGAACCATTTAGGCTCCGGGCACGTCCTCATGAACAACCGGCAAGCCAGCCGGGAGGGCAGACCACCAATAACCGACGCGAAACCGTAGAGCGACGCAATACGGCTCCTTCGCCGCTAACCGGCAGCAGACAGCCACCTTCGGAAGAATTTTCAAGGAAAAGCCACGAGCGGGAACGTTTTCGGCCTGGTTGGATGTTGACCCTGGTACGACAGCTCGTCGAGCTAGAGAAGAGGCGACGTGACTACTGTTCTGACCCCCGCGACCCCCCTGACGGCCGCTGACCGATGCGACCGATGCGGCGCCCAGGCCTATCTGCGCGTTGTCCTGGCCAGCGGCGGCGAACTGCTCTTCTGCGCCCACCACGGTCGCAAGTTCGAGCCGGAACTCAAGAAGATCGCCGCGGAAATACAGGACGAGACAGACCGGCTGACCCCCGTGCCGCCGTCCCCGGAAGACGAGGAACGCTGATACCTCGCCATTACGACGAGCCAAGGGCCGGTCACAGACCGGTCGACGGGCGGTCTTCCCCGGAAACCCGGAGAAGGCCGCCCGTTCTCGTACGCTGTAAGCGTAATCAGCCTCTGACGGCCCATGTTCCGGGGGCCGCCGAGAGGCGGGCGTACACCCCGGGGCTCTGGGCCTGACCGCAGCCGCCTCCCCAGGAGACGAGCCCGATCAGCCGGCCGTCGGCCACCAGCGGCCCGCCGCTGTCCCCCTGGCACGCGTCGTGGCCCCCCTCCGGGTCCCCGGCGCACAGCATCGTGTCCGCGCTGTACGTCCCGTAGATGCTTTTCGGGTAGGCGATCTCGCAGGTGCTGTCGGGCAGCACCTCCACCGGCGCGGCATGCAGCTCGGACGCGTAGGTCCCGGTGCCGGTCGTGTCCCCCCAGCCGTAGACGACCGCGCTCGTGCCCGGCGTGTACGCCGCGTCTCCCGGCCCCGCGGCCTTGACGGCGTGATGCGCGGGCAGCGAGGTGGACAGCGTGAGCATCGCGAAGTCCCCCGCGTTCGTCCCGGCGTCGTACTCCGGATCGATCCGCACCTCACTCACCGTCGCCTCCTGGCCCCCCGTACCCGCCAGCTCGCTGCGGCCGGTGATGACCTTCAGGTCGCGCACCTGGCCGATCGGTACACCGAGGACGTCCTTGCTCACGCAGTGCGCCGCCGTCATCACCTTGTCCGGCGCCACCAGCACTCCCCCGCAGAATTGCCCCGCCCGCGTACCCCCGAACCGGTCACGGCTGGCCAGTGCCACCACCCAGGGCGTCTCGGAGACCTGTACCGGCCGGCCCCCGATCACCACGGCGTCGGCGGCGGCGGTACCGCCCGAGGCCTGGGGCGTTATGACGGCCGCGGCCGCCAGGGCCACCGCCCCTGTCAGAGATCCGGTAGAAGAGCGACGCATTCGGCCTCCTGGTTCGGCGCTGCAATGACATCCCCAGCGTCGACCGGGCGGCGGCGCGACGCACCCGTGGAAGCGCGAGGGCCCGGAGTCTCGTGTACGAGGCTCCGGGCCCTCGGTCCGGGCGGTGAACGACCGGGGACGGCCTAGTCGAGGTAGTCGCGCAGGACCTGCGAGCGCGACGGGTGGCGCAGCTTCGACATCGTCTTCGACTCGATCTGGCGGATGCGCTCACGCGTCACGCCGTAGACCTTGCCGATCTCGTCCAGGGTCTTGGGCTGGCCGTCGGTGAGGCCGAAGCGCATGGACACGACGCCCGCCTCGCGCTCCGAGAGGGTGTCCAGGACCGAGTGCAGCTGCTCCTGCAGGAGTGTGAAGGAGACCGCGTCGGCCGGTACGACCGCCTCGGAGTCCTCGATGAGGTCACCGAACTCGCTGTCGCCGTCCTCGCCGAGCGGTGTGTGCAGCGAGATGGGCTCGCGGCCGTACTTCTGGACCTCGATGACCTTCTCGGGGGTCATGTCGAGTTCCTTGGCCAGCTCCTCCGGGGTGGGCTCGCGGCCCAGGTCCTGGAGCATCTGGCGCTGCACGCGCGCGAGCTTGTTGATGACCTCGACCATGTGCACCGGGATACGGATGGTGCGGGCCTGGTCGGCCATCGCGCGGGTGATCGCCTGCCGGATCCACCAGGTGGCGTACGTCGAGAACTTGTAGCCCTTGGTGTAGTCGAACTTCTCCACCGCGCGGATCAGACCCAGGTTGCCCTCCTGGATGAGGTCCAGGAAGAGCATGCCGCGGCCGGTGTAGCGCTTGGCCAGCGAGACCACGAGGCGGAGGTTGGCCTCCAGCAGGTGGTTCTTGGCGCGGCGGCCGTCCTCGGCGATGATCTCCAGCTCGCGCTTGAGCTTCGGCGCGAGCTTGTCGCTGTTGGCCAGCTTGTCCTCGGCGAACAGGCCCGCCTCGATGCGCTTGGCGAGCTCCACCTCCTGCTCGGCGTTGAGGAGGGGGACCTTGCCGATCTGCTTGAGGTAGTCCTTGACGGGGTCGGCGGTGGCGCCGGCGACAGCGACCTGCTGCGCGGGCGCGTCGTCCTCGTCCTCGTCGGAGAGAACGAAGCCCTTCTCCCCGCCCTCTTCTTCTTCGTCGGCGCCCGCCTTGACCGGGGTCTCCTCGGTGGAGTCCTCGCCGTCGGCGGCCCCGTCGGCGTCCTTCTTGGCGGAGGCCTTCTTGGTGGCCGTCTTCTTGGCCGCGGTCTTCTTCGCAGCGGTCTTCTTGGCCGCGGCCTTCTTGGCGGGGGCCTTCTTCTCCGGCCCTGGCGTGGCGACGTCCTCGGGCGCGACGACCTCGTCGGCCACCGCGTCCACGGTCTCGGACGCCGGAGCGGCGGTGGCGGCGACCGTCTTCGCGGGGGTCGCCCTGTCCGCGACGGACTTGGTGGCGGTGCGCTTGAGCGGGCTCTTCGCCGCGACGCTCTTGCGGGGGCGCTTGGGCGGCTCCGCGGCAGTGACCATCAGCGTCACACCCTCTTCCTCGAGGATCTGGTTGAGGCTGCGCAGAACGTTCTTCCACTGGGCCGAGGGAATCTGGTCGGCCAAGAATGCCTGGCGCACGTCATCGCCCGCGATCTGCCCATCAGCCTTTCCCCGCTCGATAAGCGCCATCACAGACTCGGACTCGGCGATCTCCGACGGGAGCGTACGGGATGTGCTGGCCGACACGAACAACCTCTCGGAACGATGGGAACGGCTTCCGGCCTCGCCCTGAGTACGGGCCACGACCGACGACATCGGCTGGGGATGTACCGACGGCGCAGGTTGAACCTCGGACTGGTTACAGCGCCAGGTTCAGCGGCTGTATTCCCTCTTCGGCTGTCACCTCTTAGGTCATCGCACAGTTCCGAGGAGTGTTACGCCCAATCTGCGTGGCTCGAGTCACACGCCGTACGGGGCGGGGAGGAACGGAGGGGACACCGGCTCACAAGCGTGTCGCCGGACCCATCGGATCCGGCGACACGAAGTTCGTCAGCGCAGTCGGGCCGCAAGGCACACACCCCGGCCGTGGTCCGTGATCAGTGCTCGCGCGGCGCCGGCACCACACGCTCCACTTCCGGGTGGATGGTGAGCAGTTGGCGCATGGCGGTCTCGGCCGCCATGGCGTCGCCCGCGGCGAGCGCGTCCACGATGCGGGAGTGGTGGACGAGAGCGGCCTCGGTCGGACGGTCACAGCCGATGAGGGACCCGCCGGACACCTGAAGGGCGGCGGAAACGATGCCGGAAAGGTGTTCGAGCATGCGGTTGCCCGCCAGCTGGATGATGAGCGAGTGGAATTCGGCGTCGGCCCGGGAGAACGTCAGAGAGTCGCCCTGAGTAAGGGCGTGGCCCATGATCTCGACCATGTCACCGAGGCGCTGCTGGAGGTCGTCGCGCCCGTGGCCGACTGCGAGGCGGGCCGCGAGCGGCTCGATCATCCACCGCAGTTCGCCGAGTTCGCGGCGTTGGTCGTCGCGCTGCGGACCGAAGGCCCGCCACTCGATGATGTCGGGGTCCAGCAGGTTCCAGTCGCTGACGGGGCGGACCCGGGTGCCGACGTTGGGGCGGGCGCTGACCAGGCCTTTCGCCTCAAGTACGCGCAGGGATTCGCGTACGACGGTACGGGAGACCTCGAAGCGCTGGCCGATCTCCTCGGGGACGAGCGGGCGGTCGGCGCCCAGGTCGCCGGAGACGATCATCTGGCCGAGCTGCTGGACGAGTTGGCCGTGGAGCCCGCGGCCCCGGCTGCCCGCCGAGCGGCGGCCCACCCGGCCCAGGTCCGGGTCTCCCCCGTCCCAGGAGGGCATGCCGACGCGGTCGGTGCCCGGCGCCTCCGTGTAGGGGTAGCGGTCGAGTTCACCCGGCCCGGCGAGGCCTGAATCGGCGGAGCGGGCGGCGGTCATCATGGTGTGCGCAAGGGTACTCACGGATCTTTTGTCGGCGTGATTTCCGCGCCCCTTGAGGTCTTTGGTGAAAAGCACACGAAAGGGTGATCGTCGCCCACCCTGTAATTGACGACTTATCGGAAATACCCGGGCGTTCTCAGGGGAGTTGCGCGTCGTTGGCGGCCTTCACCGCCCAAGTCGATCATCGATGGACGCTACGGCGAAAGCCGACGAACAGATACGCGCAGAGAAGGGCACACAACGACAACGCCAGCGCGGTGCCGACGGGTTGGGCCGCGACCCTCACCGCGGCCACCAGCCACCGGTCGATCTCGTGCGGCCACTGCAGCCACGCCACCTCGCGCAGCCTGCCCGGGAGTCCGGCCACCGAACGCACGGACGGGGTCAGGACCATCTCCTGGGCGACCGGCGCCACGAGGACCGGCACGGCGAGCACCGCGGCCACTCCGGGGGCCGTCGCACGGAAGACACCGGCGCCCAGCAGCCCGGCCCAGGCACAGCCGACGGTCAGGCCGGACCAACTCGCCGCCATGGACCCCCATTTCTCCGGTACGCGCAGCAAGTCTTCGCCGTACACCAGCCGCAGGGCCTCGGCGTCGGCCACCACGACGAGCGCCCCCAGGAGCAGCGCGGTGGCGGCGGAGACGATCAGCTTGGCCAGAAGCAGCCCGACGCGGCGGGGGACCGTGCCGCGGGCGGCGGCGAGGGCGGGGTAGCGGAACTCCTCGCCGAAGGCGATCGCGCCGAGCAGCCCGGCGCCGAACGCTGCGGGCGGCAGGGGAAGGATGTCCGGCCAGGCGGCGAGGAGGGCGGGCAGGGTGGCGCTGCCCCGACGCGCGAGCAGCACGGAGATCGCCATGGACGCGACGAGGACGGCGGTCGCGGTCAGGAGGGCGGTCCTCGTACCGAGGAGGCGGTGCAGTTCGTAGCGCAGGGGGTGGAGCGGGCTGCGTGCCGGGCGCAGAGGCAGCGGCGGCAAGGGCGGTCCCGGTGTCGAGGGCGGTCCCGGCACCGTGGTGGGTCCTGCCGGCGTGGCGGGGTTCGGCGGCCTGGTGGGGCTCGGCGACGTGGCGGGGCCCTCCGCCTCGTTTTCGCCACGCCCGGAAGCGGACGGGGAAAGGGGCGCGGCCGGCCGCTCCGGGGCGGGGGCAGGTCCGGTGTCGCCGATCTCGTCGGCGAGCCGGTGGACCGGGATGCCGTGCCGGAAGGCGGTCTCGCCGATCTGCGCGCAGTCGCTGCCGTAGACGGAGAGATGGCTGCCCCCTTCGGTGACGACCTCGACGGAACGCCGGGCTGCTCGGGCTTCGCGGGTGACAAGGGCAGCGAGGCGGGCGGCGTGCGGGGTCCTGACGGCGACACGGGGACGGAGTCTGGTCCTGGCGAACTCGGCCGCCTCCTGCTCCGCGACGAGGCGGCCGTCGTCGATGGTGACGACCCGGTCGGCGGTACGGGCGGCCTCCTTGGCGTCGCGCGTGGTGTAGAGCACGGTGCCGCCTCGGGCCGCGTGACCGCGCAGCACTCCGTACACCCAGCTGTTCTCGCGCGGGGACAGGCCGTCGGCCGGCTCGTCGAGGAGGAGGGCGTGCGGGTCTCCCAGCAGGGCGGAGGCGAGCCCGAGCCGGCGGTCCATGCCTCGGGAGAGCGTGCTGAGACGCTGGTCGCCGAGGTCGGCCAGACCGACGAGATCGAGCATGTCGTTCGCACGGCCGGCGGGCACGCCGGCCGCGGCGCAGAGCATGCGGAGCTGACCGCGGGCGGTACGGGCGGGATGGCCCGGTACGTCGCCGAGGAGCGCCCCGACCTCGCGGGCGGGGTGGGTGATCCGGTGGAGGGGGTGCCCGCGGAAGTACGTGACACCACGGCCGGGTTCCAGGCCAAGCATCAGCCTGAGCACCGTGGTCTTGCCGGACCCGGCGGCACCGAGGAGGGCCGTGACCTGCCCCGGCCGCGCCTCGAAGGTCAGGTCGTCCACGACGGGCGGGAGTTTTCGGCGGGGGGCGCTGGTGAGTCCGATGGCCTGGAGCATCGCTTCTCTCGCGGAAGGGGAGACCGCTCGGCGGCAGGGCGGTACCGCAGCAAGATAACGCGATATATCCGACTTCTGGCGCAGCGAAGCGACTGCGGGTGTCAGACCACGGGTTCCGTACCCCTGCCCGGGTACGGGTGTCGGACCTCAGGCGTCAGACCTCGGGGCGCAGCATCGGCGGATTGAGCAATGTCGCCCCGCCGGCCCGGAACAGCTGCGCGGGCCGGCCGCCCTGCCGGGTCGTGGTCCCGCCCGAGGGGACGAGGAAACCGGGGGTGCCGGTGACCTTGCGGTGGAAATTCCGGGGATCGAGCGCGACTCCCCAGACGGCTTCGTACACCCGTCGCAGCTCGCCGACTGTGAACTCCGGGGGGCAGAAGGCGGTGGCGAGCGACGAGTATTCGATTTTGGAGCGGGCGCGCTCCACACCGTCCGCGAGGATCTGCGCATGGTCGAAGGCGAGCGGGGCCGGAGGCTCGTCCTCACGGCTGTGGTCGTCCTCCTGGCCGAGCAGGGCCTCCACCGGTGCCCAGCGCACGCTGTGCGCGTCGCCGCCCGCCCGCGGAGCGGGGAGATCCGGTGCGAGCACCAGATGAGCCACGCTCACCACCCGCATCCGGGGGTCCCGTCCGGGCTCCCCGTACGTGGCGAGCTGCTCCAGGTGCGCCCCGTTGCCGGGCGAGGGGGTGCCGGGGTCGTGCGCGCACAGTCCGGTCTCCTCGGCGAGCTCGCGCGCCGCCGCCGCCCCGAGGTCCTCCTCCGGCCGGACAAAGCCGCCGGGCAGTGCCCACCGACCCTGATAGGGCTGCTCGCCCCGGCGTACGACCAGTGCGCAGAGGGCGTGACGGCGCACGGTGAGCACGACCAGATCCACGGTGACGGCGAAGGGAGGAAAGGCCGATGGGTCGTAGGGCGACATGCCGTGATCATAGTCGTCTGCCTGACGATAAACAGTCCTCCGGCCGGTGAAGCCACGGTCCGCGCCGCCTTCTTCGCGCCGCCCTGCGGCATCCACGGTTCAGCCTCCCAGCTGGAGGGTTCCGGTGGCTTCCTCGACCATGCCGAGGCCCAGCCTGCTGATCCGTACGGCGAAGGGCTCCCCCGCCACGCGCAGTCCGGACAACTGCACGGCCCCGAGCGGCGCACTGCGCACCGGGCACAGCGCCACCGTGCCGGCGGGGGCGTCCGGGCGGATGCCCGCGAGCGTGGTGAGCAGGTGGACACCGGCCGCTGCCGCCACCGCCGCGGGGCGGCACGCGGCCGGGTGCGGCACGGGAAAGCTGTCCGCGGTGCGCTGCTCGCCCGCGTACATCTCGGGCAGCCGGTTGCCGAAAGCTCCCGCGGCGTCGAGGACGCCGCGCAGCAGGGCCGCCGCTTCCCTCTCGTACCCGGCCGCCGCGAGTCCCGCGACGGCGACGGCCGTTTCGTGGACGCGCACCGCGCCGCCGCGGTGGCCGAAGGGGTTGTGACCGTTCTCCTTGGCGCCGAGGCTGCGCAGCCCCCAGCCCGAGTCCATCGCGGGGCCGCCCAGCAGCCTCGCCACCTGCTCGGTCTGCACCCTGTCCAGCAGGCCGGGCGCCTGTCGCCCGGCCCCGAGCAGGCCGGTGTCCAGGAGGTGCGCGGCGGAACCGCCGAGGTGCGGGACGACCCGTCCCCCCGCCGTACGGGCCGCCGCCGGTCTGCCTCCCGCACGGTCGTCGATCCAGAAGTCCTCCTGGAACGTACGGCGCAATCTGCCCGCCCACTCGCGCCATCCTTCGGCTCCCGGGCGACCGCACTCGGCCAGCAGGTCGGCGCCGAGCACCGCCGCACGGTGGGCATGGGCCTGGGTCTCACTGCGCCGGGGTCCTCCGGTGCCCCGTTCGTCCAGACAGCCGTCGTCGTCCGCGGCTCTGCGCAGCCAGAGCAGACAGCGTTCGGCGACGGGCAGCAGCTCCTCCAGATCCTGTTCCGCCAGCCCCCACCGTCTCGCCTCCGCGAGCACCACGGGGAAGGCCAGCGTCGCCTCCACCCCCGTGCAGCTCGGCGGGAGGTGCGGGCCGGCGTCCCTGAGCGGGCCCGGGAGCCGGCCCTGGTCGGGCCCCGGGCCCGGCAGCTGGGTACGGGCGAGGGTGCGCAGCGTCGTGGCCGCAAGCCGGGTGCCGAGCGGCAGCGTCATCCGCGCCGCCCACAGCGCCTCGGCGGGCGCGAGTCCGCAGCGCCAGGGCACCCCCGCCGCCAGGTACACGTCCGCAGGATTGCGCGGATCACGCATCAGCAGGGCCCGCAGATCGTCGAGGCTGGTCCGCAACAACTCCCGCACCCGCGGGTCGTCCCCCTCCGCCGCCGCCTCGGAGAACGGGCCCGTTCCGGTCTTCGCGAGCGGCCGGGCACCACGCTCCGCACGGATCCGCAGCTCGATGGTGTGCGAGGCGCCGGGCAGCAGCTCGATCTCCCAGCGCAATAGACCGGCGGAGGCGACCGCGTCCTCGGGAGGCGGGTCGGCGGTGACCACGGCCTGGGCTCCCGCGGCCGACCAGCGCATGCCCGAGGCGTGGACGCTGGCGGGCAGCTCGGGCCCGGAGCGGCCCGCGGCGACGGCACCCAGATCCGCGAGGTCGGTACCGAGCCCGATCTCCACGCGGAGCCGCACGACGCGCCCCGCCGAACTGCGCAGGACGATCCGCTCCGTGCCCCCGGCGTGCCGCAGCCGCTCCACGGAGATCTCCGGGTCCGGTCCTGGGCCGGCCGGGAGGCGCACCACCCCCACGAACCGGGCGCGGAACGCGGAGACCAGCCGGCCCTGCACGGCGACCGGCTCCCGTCCCGCGACCCGCAAGTGACAGCGGGAGAGCAGGCGTCGCCCCGACCGGTAGAAGCCCTCCAGGCCGTGGCCGGTGAGCTGCCCGTGTTCCGCGGAGAGCGCGAGCCCGGGCAGGTCCGCGCAGACCAGCAGGGCATGGACCGAGGGCAGCTCACCGGAGGGCCGGACGCCTCCCGCAAGAGGTCTTCCCCCGGCGGCGGGGTACTGGGCGGTGAGGGTCATACGGTGCCTCCTCTGCGCTCGTGACAGCCGCGCGGATCGGGACGGCGCGGGGCGTTCGCGGTACCGCCATACGTGTGAACGTCCGTATCGCCGCCGTGGTCACGGCCGTCATCGCCCGCTCCTTCCCTGCCTGTTGTCCCGCCGGCTGTCCCGTCGGCGCGTACGGCCTCGCGCGTCGGCGGCCGCGGGCCGCGCCTTGGCGGGCGGGGCGCTCTGCCGGGCGGCGGACTGCGGCCGCACGGAACGCGTGGTGGCACGTGTGCGTACGACACGTGAGCGGAGCCGTTTGCCCTCCGCCCGCTCCCGGCGCTCCTCGCGCAGACAGCGCCGCAGGCCTTCCGGGTCGATGCCCTCGTTGCACGCCTGGTGCAGGAGCCGGGCGAAGGTGTATTCGGGGTCGGCCCGCAGGGCGCGGTCGAGGGCCACCCTCGCCCCCGGCTCGTCCCCGGTCGACCAGGCGACCCATCCGGCGAGGGTGAGCGGGGCCGCGGCATGGGTGTCGTACGCTCCGGCGCACCGGCGGGCGAGCGCCCGCCAGAGCCGCAGTGCGGGTTCGGCGTCCACCCCCTCCATCCACTCCGCGGCCCGGTCCCTGGTCTCCCGGTCCTGGAGCCCGAGGATGACGGCCGCAGCCTCGTCATGGGCGATGAGGGCGTCGTCGGCGGCGTCCGCGTCGGGCCAGCCTGCCGTGGCCGGCCCGTTCTCGCCCAGGCGCTTCATGAGCCGACGCGCCAGGGCGAGCGTCTCCGCCGTGACCCGCTCACGCTCGGCACCGCCGAGGATCCGGGGGACCAGCGCGAGCCCCGCCGCGTCCAGCGCCCGCACCTGCTCCTGCTCCCGGCCGGCCGGGAGCTGCGGGGGCGCGACCCTGGCCTCCATCTCCCGCAGGGAGCCGCGCACCTGGATTCCGGCGTAGGCGGCGGCCGCGGCCATCACCGAAGTGCCCGGCAGCGCCAGTACGTTCCCCTCGGGCGGGCAGCAGCGCTCGTCGGGGCAGCAGTAGGACCAGTACCTCCCGTCCGAGATGCACAGCGCTTCGGACACGGGGACGTCGAGCGCCCCGCACGCGGTGCGCAGCCGTTGCGCGAAGGGGCGCAGCCGCTCCATCACCTGCCTGCCCGACTCGCCCTCGGCCGGGTCCTGGCAGAGGAAGACGACGATGCCCTCGGGGCGGCCTCCCCGGCGCTCGCTGCCTGTCACCAGGCAGTCGGCGAGCTGGTCGGAGACGAACGGCCATTCCCTCGGCGAGCGCGGGATGCCGAGCCTGAGCCGTCCGCCGAACCGGCCCCTGCGGCCGTGCAGCGCGACCATCACCACGCTGTCGGTCGGGTGGAAGCCCATGAGGTACGGGAGGGCGTCGGCAAGTTCGGCGGGGCCTCGCAGGGTGATCTGGTCACCGGCGGAGGGGCCTGTGGGTTCGTGGTGGTTGCTCATGGCTCGACGTTCCCGCAGGAACCGCTCGCGCCGCCAACCCTGTGGATAACTTTATCCACAGGATGGAGGCCTCATTCGCACAATGTCCGAGGCATCGGGTTGCATGGGGGCATGACCAACGCAGACCTCAGGTCCTCGGCCGATTCCGTACTCGCCCGCCTCGTCGGAGACACCACCGGCGCCGCCAGGCTGCGCGAGGACCAGTGGCGGGCCATCGAGGCGCTCGTCGCCGACAAGCGCCGGGCCCTGGTCGTGCAGCGCACCGGCTGGGGCAAGTCCGCCGTGTACTTCGTCGCCACCTCCCTGCTACGCGAGCGCGGCGCCGGGCCCACGGTGATCGTTTCGCCGCTCCTCGCGCTCATGCGAAACCAGGTGGAGGCGGCGGCGCGGGCCGGCATCCGCGCGCGGACGATCAATTCGTCCAACACGGAGGAGTGGGACACGGTCCAGGCCGAGGTCGCGGCCGGCGAGGTGGATGTACTGCTGGTCAGCCCCGAGCGGCTGAACAACCCCGATTTCCGCGACGAGGTGCTGCCCAAGTTGTCCGCCACCACCGGCCTGCTGGTGGTGGACGAGGCCCACTGCATCTCGGACTGGGGTCACGACTTCCGGCCCGACTACCGGCGGCTGCGCACCATGCTCGCCGAGCTTCCGCCGGGGGTCCCCGTGCTCGCCACCACGGCCACGGCGAATGCCCGCGTGACCGCCGATGTCGCGGAGCAGCTGGGGACGGGCGCGGACACAGACGCCCTGGTGCTGCGCGGCCCGCTGGACCGGGAGAGTCTCAGCCTGGGTGTGCTGCGGCTCCCGGACGCCGCGCACCGCCTGGCCTGGCTGGCCGATCACCTCGGCGAACTGCCCGGATCCGGGATCGTCTACACCCTGACGGTCGCCGCCGCCGAGGAGGTCACGGCGTACTTGCGCCAATGCGGCCACACCGTCGCGTCGTACACCGGCAGGACCGAGAACGCGGAGCGGATGCAGGCTGAGGAGGACCTGCTCGCCAATCGGGTCAAGGCTCTGGTCGCCACCTCTGCGCTGGGCATGGGCTTCGACAAGCCGGATCTCGGTTTCGTCGTGCACCTGGGCTCGCCCTCCTCCCCCATCGCGTACTACCAGCAGGTGGGGCGCGCGGGCCGTGGTGTGGCCCATGCCGAAGTGCTGCTCCTGCCGGGCCGCGAGGACGAGGCGATCTGGCAGTACTTCGCCTCCGTCGCCTTCCCGCCGGAGGAGCAGGTACGCCGCACGCTCGACGCACTGGCCACGGCGGGGCGCCCGCTCTCGCTGCCCGCGCTGGAGCCGATCGTCGACCTGCGGCGTACCCGCCTGGAGGCGATGCTCAAGGTCCTCGACGTGGACGGCGCGGTGCGCAGGGTCAAGGGCGGCTGGACCGCCACGGGGCAGCCGTGGGTGTACGAGGCCGAGCGCTACGCCTGGGTCGCCCGCCAGCGCGCCGCCGAGCAGCACGCCATGCGCGACTACGCGACGACGGCCGGCTGCCGGATGGAGTTCCTGCGGCGCCAGCTGGACGACGAGGAGGCCGCGCCGTGCGGCCGGTGCGACAACTGCGCGGGGGCCCGGTTCGGCGACGCGGTGTCCACGGGGGCCCTGGACACGGCACGCGGTGAACTCGGCAGGCCCGGTGTGGAGGTGGAGCCGCGCAAGATGTGGCCGACCGGTCTCGCCGCGGTCGGCGTGGATCTCAAGGGGCGTATCCCGCAAGGTGAACTGGCCTTCCCGGGACGGGCGCTGGGGCGGCTCTCGGACATCGGCTGGGGCAACAGGCTCCGTCCGCTCCTCGCGGCGCAGGCGCCCGACGGCCCGGTGCCGGACGATGTGGCGAACGCGGTGGTCAGTGTGCTGGCCGACTGGGCGAAGGGCCCCGGAGGCTGGGCTTCCGGTGAGGCCGACGCCGCCGCGCGCCCGGTCGGAGTGGTCACGGTCGCCTCGCACAGCAGGCCCGCGCTCATCCAGTCGCTCGCCGGCCGGATCGCGGAGGTGGGCAGAATGCCGCTGCTCGGGACCGTCGAGTACACCTCCGAGGCAGCGGACGAGCAGATGTCGCACACCAACAGCGCCCAGCGGGTGAAGGGCCTTCACCGGGCCTTGACGGTGTCGCCCGAACTGGCCGCCGCGCTGGCCGCGGCCGGTGGCCCGGTGCTGCTCGTCGACGACCGCCAGGACACGGGCTGGACGCTCGCGGTGGCGGCCAGGCTGCTGCGCCGGGCCGGAGCGGAGGGGGTGTTTCCACTGGTCCTCGCCGTCCAGACGTGAGCGTGAGGCATTGCCCGCGGCCGGCCTGGGCAGGGATATCCATGTCATATCCGCAGATTTCAGTCGGCCGCGTCAATTGCTCGTTGCCGCATGCCCCACGGGGCAGCGAGAATTGGACCGCTCCCCCGCACGGCCCGCCTGTGGACCGGAAGGGCTGTGCCGCGGTGCGCCCCAACCGACCCTGCCCACATCTGGGCGCGTATGCGAAGGGAGGACCGTGACCTTCGGATTCGCTCCGTCCGCCGCCTCGTTGAACTCCGCCGACACCGTCAGCCGTCTGGGCCGGACACTCGAACCGTCCGAGTGGGCGGCCGCCGGTATACCGCTGCTGCGCAATCCGCGTGAAGTCGTCAGCGGACTGCACGCGCGGCATCGTCCCACGCCGGCCACGGCAGTGGTCGCCGTCCTCGACACCGAGGAACGGCTCACCGCCAGCGCCTCGTTCGCCCGGCGCTCCGTTCCCGCCGACGGCTGGGAGTTCCGCAACGTCCTGCTCGCCCACCTGCGCCGCGTCATCCCGCACGACCTGCGCCGCCGCACGCCCGTGCGGACCGCCGTGCTGCTCTACTGCCGCGACGGCGACGAGCGCTGGACCGAGGAGGACGGGGCGTGGATGTGGGGTCTGCGGGACGCCTGCACGTTGCACGGGCTGCGCTGCGGCGCGTACATCACGCTGACGCACAGCGGCTGGCAGGTGCTCGGCGAGGGCCGTGGCGGCCGTCGCCCGAGCGCCGGATCACACCCGGTCGGCCTGGCGGAAGCCGAGGCCGAGGCCGAGCCGTCCCCACCGCGCACGGGCGGCGGGGCGGCGGAAGCGCTGCGGCGGGCGGTGGCCCGCTGAAGCGGTCCGCCGGCGCCGGCCTGCACGCCTCTCACCCGCCCCGCGGACCGCACATGGCCTGCGCAGGCGTACGTCTCAGACGCCCGCGCCGAGCAGCGCGTTGACCCGCTGCGGGTCTCCGCACACGATCAGCAGCACGCTCGCACGCGCCTTGGCGGACGGCAGCGCGCGAGTCAGCACGTCGTCGCTTGGGCCGCCTTCGCCGTTGACCGCGACGATGACGACGGGCCTGGCGGCAGCCCGCTCCGCGGCGGCGGCGTCCGCGTAGAAGACGTCGTCACGGGCATCGTGCTGTGCCCAGTAGGCGGCTTCGCCGAAGGACAGCTCGTGAGCGGCCCAAGGGTGCTGCTCACCGGTGGTGAGCACCAGGACGTCGCCCGGCGCGCGGCCGGAGTCGAGCAGCACGTCGACCGCCTCGTCGGCGGCGTCGAGCGCGCCGTCCGCCGGAGCGGGGATCAGCTGGATCTGCGGCACGGAACGATTCTCCTGCCGCGGGGACGGGGACCGGCCAGCGGGTGTGTGCGACCGCTGCGCCGGAGGCGCGGGCCGGGCCGGGCCGGGCACGGGACGTCCGGGACGCGGCGTGGCCGCGGTACGCGGACCGGGTACGGGACGGGGGGTCGACGCGGGACGGCCGGTGGCCGGAGTGACGCGGGGACCCTGGGCGCTCTCGTGAATCTGAGGCTCCTCGGGGGAGAGAGGCATGAGTGGATGTCTATCAAATGCCGCCGCGAAACGCAGCAGCGGGTAGGCACATGCGTGCGGTCAGAAATCGAAGCCGAGTTGGCCCCCGTTTTCCGGAGCGGCGGCCTCCGCCGGGATCCGGGTCTTCTTGAGGTGCTGCCACCGGGGCAGCGCGTCGAGATAGGACCAGGAAAGCCGGTGGTACGGGGTGGGCCCCCGCTCCGCCAGCGCCGCCTTGTGCACGGGCGAGGGATAGCCCGCGTTGGCCGAGAAGGCGAAGTCGGCGAACTCCCCGGACTCCGCCTCCAGTTCGGCCATCATCGCGTCGCGCCGCACCTTGGCGATCACCGAGGCGGCCGCGACCGCGATGCAGGACTGGTCGCCCTTGACGACCGTACGGACCTTCCAGGGCAGCCCGAGATAGTCGTGCTTCCCGTCCAGGATCACCGCGTCCGGCCGCACCGGCAGCGCCTCCAGGGCGCGTACGGCGGCGAGCCGCAGCGCGGCGGTCATCCCGAGTGCGTCGATCTCCTCGGGGGAGGAGTGGCCGAGGGCGTGCGACGTGACCCACCCTTCGAGGATCGCGGCAAGCTCGGCACGGCGCTTCGGGCTGATCAATTTGGAGTCGGTGAGCCCGTCGGGCGGGCGGCGCAGACCGGTGACGGCCGCGCACACGGTGACGGGTCCGGCCCATGCTCCGCGCCCGACTTCGTCGACACCAGCGATGATCTTGGCACCGGTGGTGGCGCGCAGTGAGCGCTCGACGGCGTGGGTGGGTGGTTCGTACGGCATGGCGCAAGACAGATTACGCCGCCGGAGCCCGCCGGGACACCCCGGGCGGAACCCGCGGCCGGCGAAGGACGGAAACGGGCCGGGGCAAGGGGCGGAACGAGGGCCGCCCAGCCGGTCACCGGACGCAGGAGCGACACCGTGACCCGGTCGCTCGTCTCGGTGCTCTCCCCGTCCGGCCATTCGCTCCCGCACACCTTCGAGCGGTACGCCGACAAGCCGGGGACCACACCGAAGACCGGGCCGCCGACCGCGTCGGGGCGGGCATCGCCCCACCCGACTCCGCAGCGTACGACCTCAAGAAAGAACCGGTTCGAGGGCTCGACCGCTTGGCGCAGGATCACCGTGGCGCGGGATCACTCCGCGAAATCGCTCCGCCACCTCACTGTCGCATCCGCGAATCGTCGGGGGCAGCGCGAAGCCGGGCTCGGAATACATCGCTCCGCGCCTCCGCCGGCAGCGGCGGCAGCGTCGGCAAAGGTCTTCGCGGATGCCGCCCCGGCCCGGCGCCTCGTCCGGTCCGGCAGTCCGGCCCGCGGGCCGTCCGCGACGCGGTCCTCCTCGGAGGGCCGGGGAGGACAGACCACGGGTTTGCCGGTCTGCGCACCGGCCGCGTCACCCTCCTCGGTGAACGCCTTCCAACCGGCCGCACTCAACTGCTCCAGTACGGCTCCGAGGAAGGGCCGTTCACCAACTCGTCTGTGAAGAAAGCGCAATGACCACCTCTCAGCAGCCGTGGCAGACGCTCACGGCACGCGCGCTCCAGGGCGCGGACGGCGCCATCGACCCGCCCACCGCGCTCGCGCTCATCACCACGACGTTCCACGAAGGTCCCGGGCCCCCTCCCGCCGGGTGGGGCACGGCAAGGGGGCCGCGACCGGAGCCCGGTGCCTCGTAGGCGCACACCCGCCAAGATCAACAGGGCGGCGTGGCCCGTCGGGCAGCCCCGGCCCACCGCCCCGGCGCCGCCGGAGCCCGGCTGTGGCAGGACCGTGACCGTCACGGAACCACCGCATCCGGCAGGCGGCCGGCATCAGACCACGCGGGGCGGAATCCATTCGGGCAGCTCTTCGGTCCGCTCCAGCCACCCGGCCGGCGGGGCTCCGGCCTCCCCCGCGGCGACGACTCCGCCGAAGATGGCGCAGGTCGTGTCGACGTCGCCGCCCACCTGCGCGGTGACCCAGAAGCCCTGCTCGAAGTCACCGAGCGCCCGGGCGGCCGACCAGAGGGCGAACGGCACGGTGTCGTGCGCACTCGTACGCCGTCCGCAGCCGAGCACCGCGGCCACGGTCCCGGCATCGCCGTAGTCCAGCATGTCGCGGGCCCGGCGGAGCCCGGCGCCCACGGCGCTGCGCGGCACGAGCGCGATCACGCCGTCGAGCAGTCCGGCCGGTGTCGGCGTCCCCGCGGGATCGGCGGCGAGCGCCGTGGCGGCCGCCACGGCCATGGCGCCGACCACGGCCTCACGGTGCTGATGCGTGACGTACGACGAGATCTCGGCCTGGTGCGTGGCCTGCTCGGGGTCGTCCGCGTACCAGGCGCCGAGCGGCGCGATGCGCATGGCCGCGCCGTTGCCCCAGGAGCCCTGGCCGTTGAAGAGCGCTGCGGCGAGCTCACGCCAGTCACCGCCCTCCCTGATGAGCCGGAGCATCCGGTTGACGGCGGGGCCGTAGCCGCGGTCGAAGTCGTGGTGCTCGGCGAAGGAACGGGCGAGCGCGTCCTGGTCGATGCGGCCGTGTGCGGCGAGCACCGCCAGTACCGAGCAGGCCATCTCGGTGTCGTCGGTCCACTGCCAGGGTGCGGGCGGCAGCTCGCGCCTCTTGAGCAGCGGGTAGTTCACGGGTACGAAGAACTGGGAGCCCAGGGCGTCTCCCAGGGACAGCCCACGCAGGCTGGCCAGGGCGCGTTCGAAGCGCCGGACGGTGGAGGAGTCAGCGGTCATCGCCCTGCCACTCTATCCGGTGCGGCCGTACGGTTCGGGAGCCCGCCAGCGTTCGAACGGCTGGTCAAGGGTGTATCGGCCGTCCTTCCCCAGCAGCAGGGACCGCGTTTCGCCGTTGCGCGGATTGCACAGCGACTCGAAATCCGCCACCGTCCAGTGGAACCAGCGCATGCAGAACAGCCGCATGGTCAGACCGTGCGTGACCAGCAGCACGTTCGGCGGGTGGTCCGGCGCCTCGAAGCTCCGGTACAGGCTCTCCAGGAAGGCCCCGACCCGGTCGTACACATCGGCTCCCGACTCGCCCTGGGCGAAGCGGTAGAAGAAGTGCCCGTACGCGTCCCGGTACGCCTTCTGAAGCCGTACGTCGTCCCGGTCCTGCCAGTTCCCCCAGTCCTGCTCGCGCAGCCTCGGCTCCTCCCGCACCCGTACCCGGGCCGGGTCCAGCCCGAAGGCGGCGAAGGTCTCGTGGGTGCGGCGGTACGGCGAGACGTAGGCGCTGATCCGCTCCTCGCCGAAGACCTCGCGCAGCCGTGCCCCGGTCTGCCGGGCCTGGCGCAGACCGGCTCCGGTGAGTCGGAGCGCGTGGTCGGGCTCGCGTTCGTACACCGAGTCGTCGGCATTGCCCTCCGACTCCCCGTGCCGGACGAGAACGATGCGCCGCGGTCGTGCCATGCCGAAACCCTAGAACCTGTGATCGAATGCGGCCCGGCCGGGCAGCTGCCCCGCCTCCGTCCAGCGTATCCGGCCGGTCGGACACCGGCGCAGCGGCCTGCCTGCCGGTCGGCCGGTCCGGGCAGAGGGCCGCCGGCGCACCGGGCCACCGCGCGGGGGCCGGGAACCCGCCTGCCCCGCCGCCCGGCCCGGTGCGTGCAGGACCGCGCACACGGAGAAACGCGCGTACGGCCCGGTCACACCGTCCAGGACGGCTCCAGCTGCACGACCGCCCCCGCCAGTTCGGCCACGTCGGCATCGGTCTGCGCACGCAGCGACAGGCGTTCCACCCGCTCGGCGCGGTACTTGCCGTGCTCGGCGGCGGACTGCCACATCGACAGCACCAGGAACTCATTGCCCGGCGCCTCGCCGAACACCCCCCGCAGCATCCCCGGCGACCCGGCCATCGCCGGATTCCAGATCTTCTCCTGCATCAGCGAGAAGTGCTCGACCCGGCCCTCATGCACCTTGCAGTGCGCGACCCGCACCACGTCGGCGTCGGTGAACCGCGGTTCGAAGCCCGTCTTGATGTCGAACCGGTAGTCGAAGAGTCCGACTTGGGGATTCTTGTACGTACCCGACTGGGCAGCCGCGAGCCGGTCGTGGGAGCGCGCCATGAACGAGTCGTAGAACGCGCGGCTCTCCCAGAAGGAAAAGACGTGCACCACCCCCGGCCGCTCACGGCTCCAGCCGCCGCCCTGCCCCCGGAACCCCGGTTCCCCCAGCAGCCCCGCCCACTTCCGCTGCCCCCGCTCGAAACCCCGACGGTCGATCACTGTGCAGCGAATCCACTTGACCAGCACCGCGCCATCGTACGGCCATCGTCTTTCACGGGTGAACAGTGCTGAGCGCACCCCGAGTTGTCGGTACCCGGGGCTAGCCTTGTCCCAGGTGCACATTCGCACGGCCCGCGCCGGTGACAGCCGGCCGGGTTCCGAGGGAGGGAAAACGGGTGGGCAGTCTCAACAAAGGGGTCGGCAAGGTCGAAGTGACGCTCAGGTGGGACCCCAGTCCCATGGGAGAGCCGCCCCATGACCTGGACATCATCGCCGCGACGTACACCGCCGACGACCCGTACGGCAGCCCCGCGTACGTCGTGCACTTCGACAGCCGCTCGCCGGACGGCACCATCACCCTGAACAGGGAAAGCCGGAACGGACAGGGATTCGGCTTCGACGAGGTCATGACTCTCGAACTCGACCGGCTGGCACCTGTCTACACCCGGGTGGTGGTCGGTATGGCCATCCAGCAGGGCGGAGGAAGGAAGACGTTCGGCGGCATAAGCAATACGGGCTTCCGTATCCGCGAGGGGTACACCGTGCTCGCGGAGAGCGACTTCGCCGACGTGTCCGCCTCCACCGCGGCCACCGTCGCCGAGTTCACGAGAGGCGCTTCGGGGGGCTGGGACTTCCGCCCCGTCGTCCGGGGCTTCGACGCCGACCCGAATTCCTTCGCCGGGGCCATGGGCAGCACTCTCACCTGAGAGCCCGAGCGCACCTTGCCCAAGAGCGGTTTGCCCTCGGGGTTCGCCGTTTTCGGAACGCCGAGGGGCGGCGGGCCCTCGGGCCCGCCGCCCCTCACCTCATCCGTCGCCTACCAGCCGGTCAGCTGCAACCGCTGGTCGAGCCGCAGCCCTCGCAGATGTAGCAGCTGCCCGCGCGCTGCATCTTCGTACCGCACGAGAAGCACAGCGGAGCGTCGGCGCTGATGCCGAGCTGCATCTCGACGAGCTCCGCCGAGGTGTGCGCCTGCTTCTGCTCCGGCACGGCCTCCGCCTTCGGGGCGACGACCGGCTTCGGCGTCTCCGTCTGGCGCGGGGCGGACTGGGCCAGGCCCTCGACGTCGACGTCGTCGTCCTCCATCGACGGCTCGTACGAGCCGGTCTCCAGGTGACGCTGACGCTCGTCGGCGGAGTGGATACCGAGCGCCGAACGGGTCTCGAAGGGCAGGAAGTCCAGCGCCAGGCGGCGGAAGATGTAGTCGACGATCGACTGCGCCATCCGCACATCGGGGTCGTCCGTCATGCCGGCCGGCTCGAAGCGCATGTTGGTGAACTTCGAGACGTACGTCTCCAGCGGGACGCCGTACTGCAGACCGACCGAGACGGCGATCGAGAAGGCGTCCATCATGCCCGCCAGGGTCGAGCCCTGCTTGGACATCTTCAGGAAGACCTCACCGAGACCGTCGTCCGGGTAGGAGTTGGCGGTCATGTAGCCCTCGGCACCGCCCACCGTGAAGGAGGTGGTGATCCCCGGGCGGCCCTTGGGAAGACGCTTGCGCACCGGGCGGTACTCGACGACCTTCTCGACCGCGGCGCGGATCGTCTCCTCGGTCTTCTCCGTGACCTCGGCCTTGACGTCCTTCTTCTTGGCGGAGAGGGGCTGGCCGACCTTGCAGTTGTCGCGGTAGATCGCGAGCGCCTTGACGCCCATCTTCCACGCCTCGAAGTAGACCTCTTCGACGTCCTCGACGGTGGCCGTCTCCGGCAGGTTCACCGTCTTGGAGAGCGCGCCGGAGATCCACGGCTGGATGGCCGCCATCATGCGGACGTGGCCCATCGCGGAGATGGAACGCTCGCCCATCGCGCAGTCGAAGACCTCGTAGTGCTCGTGCTTCAGGCCGGGGGCGTCGATCACATTGCCGTGCTCGGCGATGTGGGCGACGATCGCCTCGATCTGCTCCTCCTGGTAGCCCAGGCGGCGCAGCGCCTGCGGCACCGTGCCGTTGACGATCTGCATCGAGCCGCCGCCGACCAGCTTCTTGAACTTGACCAGGGCCAGGTCGGGTTCGAGGCCGGTGGTGTCGCAGGACATCGCGAGACCGATGGTGCCGGTGGGCGCGATGACCGAGGCCTGCGCGTTGCGGAAGCCGTTCTTCTCGCCGAGGCGGAGCACGTCCTGCCAGGACTCCGTGGCGGCCGCCCAGATCGGCGAGTCCAGGTCGTCCACGCGCGGGGCCGTGGCGTTGGCGTCGGAGTGCTGCTTCATGACGCGCAGGTGGGGCTCGGCGTTGCGGGCGTAACCGTCGTACGGGCCGACGACCGCGGCCAGTTCGGCGGAGCGCCGGTACGACGTACCCGTCATCAGCGAGGTGATGGCGCCGGCCAGCGAGCGGCCGCCGTCGCTGTCGTACGCGTGACCGGTCGCCATGAGCAGGGCGCCGAGGTTCGCGTAACCGATGCCGA
The DNA here is from genome assembly GCF_039533765.1 of Streptomyces enissocaesilis. Classification (NCBI taxonomy): domain Bacteria; kingdom Bacillati; phylum Actinomycetota; class Actinomycetes; order Kitasatosporales; family Streptomycetaceae; genus Streptomyces; species Streptomyces enissocaesilis. Next base: position 92,954 of record NZ_BAAAUD010000010.1, read on the forward strand.
GCTGGCGGAAGGCGCGGGTGTTCTCACCGATCTTCTCGGTGGGGAAGTCCGCGAAGCAGATGGAGATGTCCATCGCGGTGATGACGAGCTCGACGACCTTGGCGAAGCGCTCGGACTCGAACGACTGGTTGCCCTTGCCGTCGTCCTTGAGGAACTTCATCAGGTTCAGCGAGGCCAGGTTGCACGAGGTGTTGTCCAGGTGCATGTACTCGCTGCACGGGTTCGACGCGGTGATCCGGCCGGACTCGGGGCAGGTGTGCCAGTTGTTGATGGTGTCGTCGTACTGGATGCCCGGGTCGGCGCAGGCCCAGGCGGCCTCGGCCATCTTGCGGAAGAGCGACTTGGCGTCGACCTCCTCGATGACCTCACCCGTCATACGGGCACGGAGGCCGAACTTGCCGCCGGCCTCGACCGCGTGCATGAACTCGTCGTTCACGCGTACCGAGTTGTTGGCGTTCTGGTACTGGACGGACGTGATGTCGTCGCCGCCCAGGTCCATGTCGAAGCCCGCGTCACGCAGGGCGCGGATCTTCTCCTCCTCCTTCACCTTGGTCTCGATGAAGTCCTCGATGTCGGGGTGGTCGACGTCGAGGACGACCATCTTGGCCGCGCGGCGGGTGGCACCGCCGGACTTGATCGTTCCCGCGGAGGCGTCGGCGCCGCGCATGAAGGAGACCGGACCGGAGGCGTTGCCGCCGGAGGAGAGGAGCTCCTTGGAGGAGCGGATGCGGGAGAGGTTCAGGCCGGCACCGGAGCCGCCCTTGAAGATCATGCCCTCTTCCTTGTACCAGTCGAGGATCGACTCCATGGAGTCGTCGACGGCCAGGATGAAGCAGGCGGAGACCTGCTGCGGCTGGGGCGTACCGACGTTGAACCAGACCGGCGAGTTGAAGCTGAAGATCTGGTGCAGGAGGGCGTACGCCAGCTCGTGCTCGAAGATCTCGGCGTCAGCGGGAGAGACGAAGTAGTTGTATTCCTCACCGGCCTTCCGGTACGTCTTCACGATCCGGTCGATCAGCTGGCGCAGACCGGTCTCGCGCTGCGGCGTACCGACAGCTCCGCGGAAATACTTGCTGGTGACGATGTTGACCGCGTTCACCGACCAGAAGTCGGGGAACTCGACACCACGCTGCTCGAAATTGACCGAGCCGTCACGCCAGTTGGTCATGACGACGTCACGACGCTCCCAGACCACCTCGTCGTACGGATGCACGCCGGGCGTGGTGTGGATGCGCTCGATGCGCAAGCCCTGCCGAGCCACAGCCGCCTTGGCTCCCTTGGTGCGGGAACCTCGTGCCGGGCCGCTCGCCGTCTCTGTCATGCCGCCTCCCATATACGTACAAAAACGCTCTGACGTGCCCAGTTCTTCCCGGGGCACGTGGTGTGTCTGATGTTCCGGACGCCACGAAGGGCGGCCGGAACAGGTCTGGTCCGCCGCCGGCCGGTCAGTCGGCGGCGGCGGCGGGCGCGGGGACCTCGGGGGTCACGCCGGGCCCGCAGTCGCAATCACTTGCCGGAGGCCGCTCCTCGCGGAGCTCCGCGATGGCGGCCTCGAAGTCTTCGAGTGAATCGAACGCCCGGTACACGGACGCGAAGCGCAGGTACGCGACGAGATCGAGTTCCTGCAGCGGGCCGAGTATGGCCAGTCCCACGTCGTGGGTCGTCAGCTCGGCGCTGCCGGTGGCGCGCACCGCCTCCTCGACCCGCTGGCCGAGCTTGGCGAGGGCGTCCTCGGTGACCGGTCGGCCCTGGCACGCCTTGCGCACGCCGGAAATGACCTTGGTGCGGCTGAAGGGCTCGGTCACTCCGCTGCGCTTGATCACCATCAGCGAGGCGGTCTCCACCGTCGTGAAACGGCGGGAGCAGTCGGGGCACTGGCGGCGCCTGCGGATCGAGGTCCCGTCGTCGGTGGTGCGACTGTCGACGACACGGCTGTCCGGGTGCCTGCAGAAGGGACAGTGCATGGAACCCAACCCTCCCTCGCAGTACGACTGAATAGCCTCGCCGGCCCCACCCGGGGCCCTTCGAAGCAGCCACCAGCATAGGCGATGGCCGAACTCCCGGCGGACCAGGGACCACAACTTGTGGGCGGCCTCGGCCATGCAACCACTAGATCTGGGGTCCGGGCGCGTTTTCACTCTCCGCGCGTGTCGCGCTCCACACGGGTGACGACAGGCGGACGACACGCGGGGAACCGCGCCCGGGCACCCCCTGACCGAGCGCGAAGGCTACCGTAATGGCCCGAATTGCCTTTCGACTCGAAATGGCCCTTCATACACCCCGTCGCGTATTCCGGTAAAGCATTCTGCGCTTTTTCACTCGAACGTGTGTTTGGCGCAACCTTTCGAAAGCAACTACCGTTGTCCAGCCAGGGAGAGAACATCTCGAGAGGGGCCGACGTGACCACGACCGCTGACAGTGCAACTATCGCTGCCCAGGACCGCTCCCAGAGCCGACTCGAGCCGGTGCATGCCATGAATGAAGCAGCAGCCACACACTCCGAGGGCTCCAAGCCCTCACGCTCGCTGCCCGGCCGGCCTCCAGGAATCCGGGCGGACAGTTCCGGCCTCACCGATCGGCAACGACGAGTCATCGAGGTCATCAGGGACTCGGTGCAACGGCGAGGATACCCCCCGTCCATGCGCGAGATCGGTCAGGCGGTGGGCCTCTCCAGTACCTCTTCCGTGGCTCATCAGCTGATGGCTCTCGAACGCAAGGGGTTCCTGCGCCGTGACCCGCACCGCCCCCGGGCGTACGAGGTGCGGGGCTCGGACCAGCCCAGCACTCAGCCCACCGACACGGCCGGCAAGCCCGCCGCGTCCTACGTCCCCCTCGTCGGCCGGATCGCGGCGGGCGGCCCGATCCTCGCCGAGGAGTCGGTGGAGGACGTCTTCCCGCTCCCCCGGCAGCTCGTGGGGGACGGCGAGCTGTTCGTCCTCAAGGTCGTCGGCGACTCGATGATCGAAGCGGCGATCTGTGACGGCGACTGGGTGACGGTACGCCGCCAGCCGGTCGCCGAGAACGGTGACATCGTGGCCGCGATGCTGGACGGCGAGGCAACGGTGAAGCGGTTCAAGCGCGAGGACGGCCAGGTGTGGCTGCTGCCGCACAACGCCGCCTACCAGCCGATCCCCGGCGACGAAGCGACCATTCTCGGCAAGGTCGTGGCGGTGCTGCGGCGGGTGTGACACCTCGCGGTCAAAGACCGGGCCCCTGGAACCCACTGCGCCGGTTCCGGGGGCCTGCTGCTTTTACGGCCTCTACGACTTTCAGATCTTCACGCCCGAACCGCCGCCGCTACTTCCCCTCGGCCTCGGCCGCGGCGTTGATCGCGGCGAGCGAGCGACGTACCTGATTGCGATCCGTGGTGTACCAGAAGTCCGGCAGGGACGCCCGCAGGTAACTGCCGTAACGCGCATTGGCCAGCCTCGGGTCGAGTACGGCGACGACACCGCGATCCCCCGTGGCCCGCACGAGCCGTCCCGCGCCCTGGGCCATCAGCAGCGCCGCGTGCGTCGCCGCGACGGCCATGAAACCGTTGCCCCCGGCTTCCTCGACCGCCTTCTGCCGCGCGCTCATCAGCGGGTCGTCGGGGCGGGGGAACGGGATCCGGTCCATGACGACGAGCTGGCAGCTCGGTCCGGGCACATCGACGCCCTGCCAGAGAGACAGCGTGCCGAAGAGGCAGGTCTCCGGATCGGCCGCGAAGGACTTGATCAGCTCACCGAGCGTTTCCTCACCCTGGAGCAGGATGGGCATGCCGAGCCGGCCGCGCAGCTCCTCGGCCGCCGCTTTGGCGGCCCGCATGGAGGAGAAAAGGCCCAGCGTGCGCCCTCCGGCGGCCTCGATCAGCTCGGCGAGTTCGTCCATCATGTCGCCCCGCGCCCCCTCGCGGCCCGGCGTGGCCAGCTGCCGGGCGACGTACAGAATGCCCTGCTTCGGGTAGTCGAAGGGCGAGCCGACGTCGAGCCCCTTCCAGACCGGGACGTCTTCCCCCTCCGTACCCTCCGGGGACAGGCCGAGCGAGGCACCCACACCGTTGAAGTCGCCGCCGAGCTTGAGGGTGGCGGAGGTCAGGACGACGGAGCGCTCGCTGAAGAGCTTCTCGCGCAGCAGCCCCGACACGGAGAGCGGGGCGACGCGCAGGGAGGCCCCGTAACGGTCGTGCCGCTCGAACCAGACGACGTCGTACTCGGAACCGTTGGCGATCCGCTCGGCGACGCCGTGAATGCTCTCGACGGCCGCGAGCGCCTGCTTGCGGACGGCGTCCTCGTCCTGGACGGACTTGTCCCGGGTCGAGCCGATGGCCGAGATGACGTTACGAGCGGCGTCACGCAGTGCCATGAGCGCGTACCCGAGGTCTTCCGGGACCTCTTCGAGACGTCCGGGGAGCGCGAGCTCCATCAGCCGCTCGAAGGACTCCGCGGCCGTCTGGAGGGCGTCGGCGACCTTCTCGTCGACGAGCTTGGCCGCACGGCGGACGGCCCGGTTGACCTGCCCGGGACTGAGCTCGCCGGTCGCGACGCCGGTCACCCGTGAGACCAGTTCGTGCGCCTCGTCGACGATCAGCACCTCGTGCTGCGGGAGCACGGGCGCGCCCTCGATGGCGTCGATGGCGAGGAGGGCGTGGTTGGTCACGACGACATCGGCGAGCTTGGCGCGCTCGCGGGCCGCCTCCGCGAAGCATTCCGCTCCGTAGGCGCATTTCGACGCGCCGAGGCATTCGCGGGAGGAGACGGACACCTGGCCCCAGGCGCGGTCGGAGACACCGGGGGTGAGGTCGTCGCGGTCGCCCGTCTCGGTCTCGTCCGCCCAGTCGCGCATGCGCAGCAGGTCCTGGCCGAGCTTGCTGGTGGGGGCCGCGGCCTCGAACTGGTCGAAGAGGCCGTCCTCCTCTTCCTGCGGTACGCCCTCGTGGAGCCGGTGCAGGCAGAGGTAGTTCGAGCGCCCCTTGAGCATGGCGAACTCGGGGCGCCTGCGCAGCAGCGGATGCAGCGCCTCGACCGTACGCGGAAGATCACGCTCCACGAGCTGGCGCTGCAGGGCCAGGGTCGCCGTCGCCACCACGACGCGCTCGCCGTGTGCCAGGGCCGGCACCAGATAGCCGAGGGACTTTCCGGTGCCGGTGCCGGCCTGGACGAGCAGGTGGGCATTGTCGTCGATGGCTTCGGCCACGGCCTCGGTCATGGTGACCTGGCCTGGCCGCTCCGTGCCGCCGACGGCAGTGACCGCGGCGTGGAGGAGCTCGGGGAGTGAGGGCTTCGTCATAGCTCCACCAGCCTACGGGGCACCACTGACACCCCGGGCCCACACCGGGATCACCACCGGCGAGCTCATCAGGACAGGTGGAGGGGGTTGGGGACGGTGCCGTGCACCGCGGCGTGCGGGCGGCCGGGACGGTCACGGTAGCCGTCGAGGTGCAGACGGTTGCGGTTGAGGCAGAGGCGCTCGATCCGCGGGACGAGCAGGTCGAAGATCTCGTAACGGTCCTTGAGCTCGGGGAAGCGTGCCTGGTGCCGCAGGATTTCGGCCCGTACGAGTGACCAGAAGTCGCTCTCCGGAACACCCAGTTGCTCCTCGCAGAGAGGCGCCAGATAGCGGAACACGCCGACGAACAGACCGGAATGGATGAACTGCGTGAGGAAGGCCGGAGGCTCGGTGAGGAGGATCTCGCGCACGTCGCCGGGCATGGAGTCGTGTTCGGGCAGCCTCTGCGCGCTGACGTTCACGTCGTCGACGAAGTCCTTGATGGCGAGGCGCACCGGGATGTCGTGGTCGTCGAAGACGACGATGGCGTTCTCGCCGTGCGGGGAGAAGACGGTGCCGTAGCGGTACAGGAAGTGCAGCAGCGGGGGCAGCAGGGCGGTGAAGAGCCGCTTGAGCCAGGCGGTGGGGGTGAGACCCGAGCGGGCGACGAGCTCCGCGGTGAAGGCGCGGCCTTCGGGATCCGTGTAGAGCAGTGAGGCCAGCGTGCGGGCGCGCTCTCCCGGCGCGAGGCGGCCGGTGAGCGGCTCGCGCCAGATGGCACCCAGCAGTTCCTTGTACTGGTACGGGACTTCGGGCAGTCCGTCGTACAGGGGGTGCGCGACCGCGACGGAGGCGACCTCTCCGAGGAGGATCACTTTGCACTCGTCGCGCAGGAAGGGGTCGGCGTCGCGCAGCCCGTGCACCCAGGCGGTGACGGCGGGCGCCGCCAGGGTCCGCTCGGTGGGCAGTCCTCGCCAGACCAGCGTGTTGAGGACGGCGAGCGGCAGCTTGACCGTGTGCCGGTCGGGGCGGGTCGTGTTGAGGAAGGTGCGGATGGACTGCTGCGGCAGCCGTACGTCGCCGTCGGTGGGGAGCGGCACGATGGCGCCCTGTGCGACGGCGGGCGCGAAGAGCGGCAGGACCACTTCCTCCCACTGCCAGGGGTGTACGGGCAGGTAGAGGTACCGCGCGGGATCCAGGCCGCGGGCACGGAGCGCGGCGGCGAACGACTCGCGGGTGGGGGCGTCGAGTTCGCGTGCGTAGAGGTGCTCCGGTGTGGCGAGTAAGGGGACTCCGCGGTAGCCCGCGAGGTCGGTGCTGACCGCGATCCAGGGGAGCGCTGCCGGTGTACGGGCTTCGGGGGCCCAGCGGGCGGCGTCGCCGGCGGAGAAACCGAGGCGCCCCTTGTTGAGCACGAGCCAGGGGTGGCCGGTCTGGTGCCCTTCGAGTTCCGCGTATCCGAGGTCGGCGAGGAGCGACGCGGACAGGGCGGTGTGACCGAGGCGGGCGTCGGCGGCGAGGGTGGCGCTCAGCTCGCGGATGAGGTGGCCGAGGGTGGCGCCGTCGAGGGCGAGGAGGCGGCGGGCGAGGACGAGGAAGCGGAGGGGGTCGCCGAAGGGGCGGCCTGTGGCGTCGGTGGCGTGGTCGCGGAGTTCGATCGTGTCGGGGTCGACGCGCCAGCTGCCGTAGGCGCCGCGGCCGGCCCGGAAGGAGAGGATTCCGCCGTCGTCGAGCAGGAGGGTGTGGCGGTCGCCGGCTGGTTGCGGAAGCGGCTCGACGATCTCCTCGTACGCGAACTCACCGAGCATCTTGGCGAGGAGGCGGCGGGCTGCCAGGTCCCAGGTGCCGGGGTTCAGTTCGGGCGGAGCGAGCAGCGGAAGCGGATCCTCGACATCATGGGCGGCGGGTTTCGGCACGGGGACTCCTCGGAGTGGAACCTATTCGGGAGGAACGGTGTATGAGAAGCAGCGGGTGGTTCACAGCAGGTTTCGCAGGGTGCGTTCACGGACCATGAGTGCGGCTCGCTTGTCGGGGAGGTCGAGTTCGGCGGAGAAGCGGAAGCCGGCCCGGAGGAAGGCCGAGACGGAGGGGGTGTTGCGGAGGTCCGGTTCGGCGACGACCCGCGCACAGGCGGGACGGCTGTCGAGTACGAGGTCGGCGACGGCTCTGAGAAGGGTGGTGCCGAGACCGCGGCCGCGGTCCGCGACGCCGCCGACGAGGAGGTGGATCCCGGTGTCGTGCGGGCGGGCCGGGTAGTGACGGGCCAGCGGGTCGAGGTCGGCGCGGTAGATCTCCCAGTAGCTCATGGGTACGCCGCCCAGTACGCCGAGACAGGGCGCGCTGCGGCCGTCGCCGTCGAGCTGGGGACGCAGGTGGGCGGCGGTCACCTCGTGCGGTCCTTCGAGTTCCCAGAAGGCGGCGACGGCCGGGTCGTTCATCCACCGGCTGATGAGCGGCAGGTCCCGTTCGATGCGTACGGGAACGAGCTGGAAGACGCCGGCGGGGGTGGTGACGGGGCCCCAGTCGGCGGGGGTGTCGAGGAGGTCGCCGCCGACGGCCCGGGGGCCGGCCACCGGGCCGTCGTCACCGAACAGCGCGACGAGCTCGTCGGACAGCCGCAGGTCCAGGGTGTCCTCGGTGCCGGATCCGGCGCGGGGAGCGGAGTTGGTTCCTGCGTCGGTGCTCGCATCGGGGGGAGGCACGGCGACGCTCCTCTCAGCAGTTCGGGTGGGCGCGTTCCTTCAGGTGCGAAGGGGGTTGGCGATGGTGACGTAGACGGACTGGGTGTCGACCGGGCCTTCGAGCTCGTCGAGGCCGTGCAGCCGGGTGAGCAGGTTGGCCTTGCAGCGGAGGCTGGGGGTCTCCAGGAGTTGTGCGGGCAGCGGGGAGCCGAGGGCGGTGTTCTTCCCGAGGAACTGGCGGAACGCGGCGATCAGGACGCGTTCGTCGGCCAGCCGCTGGGCGCCGAACGCTCCGATCAGACCGAAGACGTTGTTGATGCCGAGGTAGTAGGCGAAGCGTTCGTCGGTGACGGCGTCCGTGACGAAGGTGTCGCTGGTGGCGCCGATGCCGGGGAGACGGCGTTCGAGGCCGGCGCGGTGGGATTCACGGAAGTAGTAGCCCTGGTTGTCGCGGTAGCGGCCGCCGACGGGCCAGCCGTCGGGGTTGAGGAGGACCAGGGTGTTCTGCTGGTGGGCTTCCAGGGCGATCCCTGCCGTGCCGTCCAGCCAGAGCACCGGGCGTACGACGTGGTCGAGGTAGCGCAGGAACCACTCGGCGGCGACGGCCGCGGTGGGGCGGCCGGTGCGGGCGGCGAGCCGGGCGACGACGTCGGCGAGGCGGGATTGCATGCCGGCCCGGCCGGGCCAGGGCCTCGGAGCGGTGAGGCCCGCGATGCAGACGGCGTCGTCGCCGGGGCCGAACGGGTTGTGGCGCAGCAGGGCGTCGAAGCCCGGAACCGGTTCGCCGTCCGCCGTGTCCACGGCGAGCCAGGCCGGGTCGCGGACGATGTCGAAGCCGGGGTGGACGGACTGCCATTCCTCGGCCAGTCCGCCGCGCAGCAGCCGGTGGACCTCGACACCGCGGTGGAGTTCCTTGCGGAGGTTCTCACGACGGGAGTTGGTGATGCGTACGCCGAGCGAAAGTTTGAGCATGGCGGACGCACCGGGGCGGTGCACGGTGCGGACGGAGGAGGTGGGGTGCCACCGGGCGCCATGAGGGCCGAGGTCGTGGAGGAGACCTTGCTCAAGGAGCGCCATGACGGCGGGCCGGTGCTTGAGCTCGCGGGCCTGCCAGGGGTGGAGGGGCAGGGGGACCGTGTGGTCGGGCAGTCGAAGGCCGTCGGCCAGCCGGACGGTGAGCTGCTCGACGGGGACGGTGCGGCCGCGTTCGGTCCAGGCGGAGTCCCCCGCGAGTACGGACCGGTCGACACCCATCCAGTGGAGCGGAAAGGAGCCGTGCAGCTCGGGTGAGTACAGGAGCGCTTCCGCGTCGGAGAGCCCTTCGCGGCTCTTGGGGGTGGGGTGCAGCGGATGCCCGAGGAGAAGGGACTGCTCCGCGCTGAGGAACAGGTCCGCCTCTTCGGCGGGGCCGGGGCTCCGGCGGCGGGCGGTGATGAACCCGGCGGTGCGCCGCACCGAGTCGGCGACCCGGCCGACCAGGTCCGCCCCTTCGCGCTGCCCCGCCTCGCGGCCCAGGAGGGCGGCGACCGTGACGGCGTCGGCGGGCGGCGCGCCCTGCGGCCCGCCTTCCAGGACCGGCATGCCGAAGCGGTGCCATCCGGTGGCCGACCAGTAGCGGACGGGAACGAGCAGTGCGGTACCGCTGGCACCCAGCGGGATGCGCAGGACCGGTCCGAGGGGCTCGGTGATGCCGTTCTCCCGGATCCAGCAGCGCAGCAGGTTCTCGACGGCTGCCGCCTCCGCCGCCGCATGCGGGTCGGGGTGGTCGAGGAGGTCCGCGTCCGCGGTCTGCGGGTGTGCGCCGGGCCCCGGCGTGCGCTGCCCCCCGTGGGCGCTGCCCTTCTGCCGGGGCACCTTGGCCTCGTCGGCCATGAGGCGGCCGCGCGTACCGCTCTGTCCTCGGTCGTGGGCGGTGGGACGGTCTTCGGCCTCGGACGCATCGGATGCGGGAGTGGGGTTCACGGGGGTCTTCCTTGGGACGAGGTCCGGGGGTCAGTGCGAGAGCCCGGTCTGTTGCCGGGGGTACGGGGAGCGCTCGGCGGCCGACAGGGCGTCGGCCAGGCGGTCGAGGACCGCCGTGGCCTGTTCATCGGTGAGGGTGAGAGGAGGCAGCAGACGTACGACGCCGGCGTGACGGCCGCCGAGTTCGACGATGAGTCCGCGTTCCAGGCACTCCTGCTGGACGGCGGCGGCCAGAGCGGGCGCCGCCGGGGGAGCCCCCGTGGACGTACGGTCTCCGGCATCGGGGTCGACGAGTTCGACGCCGATCATCAGCCCCCGGCCGCGTACGTTCCCGATGCAGGGATGGTCGGCGGCCAGCCCCTGCAACTGGCCCGTCATGCGTGCGCCGAGCACGGCGGCGCGGTCGGCGAGCCGGTTCTCGCGTACGTACGCCAGGGTGGCGGCGCCCGCCGCCATGGCGAGCTGGTTGCCGCGGAACGTACCGGCGTGGGCACCGGGCTCCCATACGTCGAGGTCGGACCGGTAGACCACGACGGCCAGCGGAAGGCTGCCGCCGATGGCCTTGGACATGACCATCACATCGGGCACGACGCCACTGTGCTCGACCGCCCAGAAGGCACCGGTCCTGCCGACCCCGGTCTGCACCTCGTCGGCGATCAGCGGAATGGAGCGGTCCGCCGTGATCGTGCGCATGCGCCGCATCCAGTCGTCCGGCGCGGGGATCACGCCGCCCTCCCCCTGCACCGGTTCGAGGATCATCCCGGCCGGGGACGGCACTCCGCCCTTCGGGTCGTCGAGGAGGTTCTCGGTCCAGCGGGCGGAGAGTTCGGCGCCGCGCTCGCCGCCCACCCCGAAGGGGCACCGGTAGTCGTACGGGTAGGGCAGGCGCGTCACCCGTACGTCCTGCGCCCCGCCCGAGGCGTCGAAGGCGCCCGCCGTCATGCCGTGGTACGCCCCGGTGAAGGACAGCAGTCCGCTGCGGCCGGTGGCGGTGCGTACGAGCTTGAGCGCGGCCTCGACCGCGTCCGTACCCGCGGGGCCGCAGAACTGCACCCGCGCGTTGTCGGCGAGTCCGCGCGGCAGGGTCGCGAACAGCTCGGTGATGAACGCGTCCTTGACGGGGGTCGCGAGGTCCAGCACATGGAGCGGGGCCCCCGAGTCGAGGACCTTCTTGATCGCTTCCAGGACCACGGGATGGTTGTGCCCGAGCGCCAGGGTCCCGGCACCCGAGAGGCAGTCGAGATACCGGCGCCCGTCCGCCCCCTCGATCGTCAGCCCGCGCGCCCGTACGGGAACGATGGGCAGGGACCGCGCGTAGGTGCGCGCCGCCGATTCACGCAGTGACTGGCGGCGGAGGATTCCCTCGTGCGCGGCAGTCGGCACCGCAGCGGCAGGTTCGGTCACGGCCACGTCTGTCGGTCCTCCCGCGGTGAAGGTTCTGTCGCGGTTCTCCGCAGGTCCGTTGCCCGCCGGCGCTGAACACCGGCCCTGCGTTCCCCGTACGTACCAACGACAGTGCCGCCGGGGGATCACGGGCAATCAGAAGATCCTTACGTCGGGGGAACCGCGGCCCTGCCTCGTGCCGTCTCCCACGGCACCGGCATAGTGGGGTCCGCACGCCGGCCCCGGAGCTCCGCCGTCGGGGCGAGCGGCACGTGCAGAGAGTTCGCCGAAGAAGATTTCGAAGTCCCAGGGGGATCACGACATGCGACCCATTCGCCCGACCTTCGCAGCACGTGGCGGGAGGAGCGCGCGTCGCCGAACCTCCCCCGTACTGGCCGCAGTCGGGCTCACCACCGCCCTCGCCCTGACCGCCACCGCCTGCGGACCGGGCGAGGACAACGCGGGCGGCGAGCCGAGCGCCTCCGCCGGCCGGACCGCCGACGGCAAGATCGTCATTCCCGACCACCTGAAGGACGAGCTCAAGAAGCACGGCGTCGACCTGGACAAGTGGAAGGACGGCGCCTGGAAGGACTGGAGCAAGGACGACTGGCTCCGCGAGGCCGAGGACTACATCAACCCGATCATCGAGGACCTCTGGGACCCGGACCGGATGCGGGACGCGGAGCAGCCGGACAGGCCGGTGGGCAACGACATCTCCGGCGACGAGGGGGTCACCGACCCGACGCCCGCGCCCGTCGAGGCCCAGCCCTTGAGGACTCCGTACACCACGAGCGCCCCCGAGGCCGGGAAGCTCTTCTTCGACGGGCCCGAGGGCTCGATGGTCTGTTCCGCGACCGTCATCCAGGACTCGGCGCATCCCGGCAAGTCCAACATGGTGTGGACCGCCGGCCACTGCGTGCACGCGGGCAAGAAGGGCGGCTGGTACCGCAACATCGCCTTCGTCCCGTCGTACAACAGCACCGGCAAGTCGGCCGCCGAGATCGGTGGCGCGTCCCAGGACGAGATCACCCCGCACGGTGTGTGGTGGGGCGACTGGGCGCAGACGTCCGACCAGTGGATCGCCCAGGGCGGCCCCACCGGCGGCGAAGGCGCCCCGTACGACTTCGCCGTCCTGCACGTCACCCCGGAGAAGGGCGGCGGCAAGTCCCTGGAGGAGACGGTCGGTTCGGCCCTCCCGGTGGAGTTCGACGCACCGGCCGCGCCGGACATCGCGAGCATCACGGCGACCGGCTACCCGGCCGCCCCGCCCTTCGACGGCCAGAAGCAGCTCGAGTGCGCCGACAAGCCGGGCCGTCTGTCCATCAAGGCCGGTGACCCGACGATGTACCGCATCGGCTGCACCATGACCGGTGGTTCCTCCGGCGGTGGCTGGACGGCTCCCGGCCGGGACGGCAGGCCCGCGCTGGTCTCCAACACCTCGATCGGTCCGGTGACCGCCGGCTGGCTGGCCGGTCCTCGCCTGGGCGAGGAGGCCAAGGGGATCTACACCTCGGTGAGCAGGAAGTTCGCCAACCGGTAGGTCCTCCCCGGGCGCGGCCCCACGCGTTGCCCGCGCAGCCCGAAGGCCCGCCCCCTCGTCGTGAGGGGGCGGGCCTTCGGCTTGCTCCGTGCGGTGTTCCCGTACGTGCTGTCTTGCCGTACGACCGTGCTGCGGGCCGTCCGCGGTCAGTGAGCCACCGGCACGTACGGCGCCAGGTCGGCCGCCAGCTCCTCGTGCACCCGCACCTTGATGAGCGTGCCCTCCCCGGTGTGCTCCTCGGAGATGACCTCGCCTTCGGCGTGTGCCCGCGAGACCAGCCCGCCCTGCGTGTACGGCACGAGTGCCTCGATCTCGACCTCGGGCCGGGGCAGCTCGGAGTCGATCAGCGCCAGCAGCTCCGCCATGCCCGCGCCCGTACGGGCCGACACCGCGATCGCGTGACGCTCGATGCGCAGCAGCCGCTGCAGGACGACCGGGTCCGCCGCGTCCGCCTTGTTGATCACCACGATCTCGGGCACGTCCAGCGCGCCGACGTCACGGATCACTTCGCGTACGGCCGCCAGCTGCTCCTCCGGCGCCGGGTGGGAACCGTCCACCACGTGCAGGATGAGGTCGGAGTCGCCGACCTCCTCCATGGTGGAGCGGAACGCCTCGACGAGGTGGTGCGGCAGGTGCCGTACGAATCCGACGGTGTCGGCGAGCGTGTAGACCCGCCCGGTGGGTGTCTCCGCGCGGCGCACGGTCGGGTCGAGGGTGGCGAACAGCGCGTTCTCCACCAGCACGCCCGCGCCCGTCAGGCGGTTGAGCAGCGAGGACTTCCCTGCGTTGGTGTATCCGGCGATCGCGACCGAAGGCACCTTGTTGCGCTTGCGCTCCTGGCGCTTGATGTCGCGGCCGGTCTTCATCTCCGCGATCTCCCGGCGCATCTTCGCCATCTTCTCGCGGATCCGGCGCCGGTCGGTCTCGATCTTGGTCTCACCGGGTCCACGGGTGGCCATACCGCCGCCACCGCCGGAACCGGCGCCGCCCATCTGCCGGGACAGCGACTGACCCCAGCCGCGCAGTCGCGGCAGCATGTACTGCATCTGCGCGAGCGCGACCTGCGCCTTGCCCTCCCGGGACTTGGCGTGCTGGGCGAAGATGTCCAGGATCAGGGCGGTGCGGTCGACCACCTTCACCTTGACGACGTCTTCGAGGTGGATGAGCTGGCCGGGGCTGAGCTCACCGTCGCAGACGACGGTGTCGGCTCCGGTCTCGAGCACGATGTCACGCAGTTCGACGGCCTTGCCCGAACCGATGTAGGTGGCCGGGTCCGGCTTGTCGCGGCGCTGCACGACGCCGTCGAGCACCAGGGCGCCCGCGGTCTCCGCGAGAGCCGCCAGCTCGGCCAGCGAGTTCTCGGCGTCCTGCACGGTGCCGGAGGTCCAGACGCCGACCAGCACCACACGCTCCAGGCGCAGCTGCCGGTACTCGACCTCGGTGACGTCTTCGAGCTCGGTGGAGAGGCCGGCCACCCGTCGGAGCGCCGCACGGTCCGAGCGCTCGTACTGGTCGCCGTCCCGCTCCCCGTCGACTTCGTGGCTCCAGGCGACGTCCTCTTCCATCAGGGCATCGGCCCGAAGGCTCTCGGTCAGGTTCTCCGTGAAGCTCTGTGCGTCCTTGGAAGCGGAAGAAGAGGAGGTCATTGGATCCTTACGTCGTTAGAAGCTGGAAAGCAGGCTGTACCGATCACAACGCGTCACGTGCCCGGAAGATTCCCGAAGTGTCAGGGGCCCCGTCCCGGCTGCGCCGCCGGCCCGTCGCGCCGGCCCGTCGATAGTGGCACGGGGCGGCCCGGGCCGTCACTCCGGTTTATCCCCGCTCCGCCAGTCGGACTGCCCGGGCATCGCCGGCGTCTTCTTCCCGTACAGCCACGCGTGGAAGAAACCGGACAGATCCCGCCCCGCGATCCGCGAGGCGAGGCCCGTGAAGTCGTCGGTCGTCGCGGTGGCGTCCCGGTGGTCCCGCACCCACCGCCGCTCCAGCTCCTCGAAGGCGTCCTCACCGATCTCCTGGCGCAGTGCGTACAGCACCAGTGCGCTGCCGTCGTAGACGACCGGTCTGAAGAGGCTGACCTTCTGTCCCGGTGTGGGGGTGCGGGGAGCGGCGGGCGGGCCGCCCTGTTCCCGCCACCCGTCCGACTGCGCGTACGCCTCGCGCATCCTCGCCTCCAGCGACTGCTCGGCGTGTTCCTCGGCGTACCGCGCCTCGTACCAGGAGGCGTGTCCTTCGTTCAGCCACAGGTCGGACCAGGAGCGCGGCGAGACGCTGTTGCCGAACCACTGGTGCGCCAGTTCGTGCACCATGATCGAGTCGACGTACCACTCGGGCAGTTCGGAGCGGGTGAACAGGGAGCGCTCGAAGAGCGACAGCGTCTGTGTCTCCAGCTGGAATCCCGTCTCCGCGTCGGCGACGAGCATCCCGTACGTCTCGAAGGGGTAGCGGCCGACCTGCCGCTCCATCCACTCCAGGTGCGCCGGCGTCTTCTTCAGCCACGGTTCGAGCCGCGCGCGTTCCGCGGTGGGCACGACATCGCGTACGGGCAGCCCGTGCGGCCCGGTCCTGTGCACGACGGTCGACCGGCCGACGGAGACCTGGGCGAGCTCGGTCGCCATGGGGTGGCTGGTCCGGTACGACCAGGTGGTGACGCCCTCCGCCGTGTTCCCGGGGGTCTCGGGGGTCTCGGGCTTCCCCACCGGCAGTCCGTTGGTGACCGCCGTCATGCCCTGGGGCACGGTGACACGGAAGGTGAAGAGCGCCTTGTCGGCGGGGTGGTCGTTGCACGGGAAGACGCGGTGCGCCGCGTCGGCCTGGTTCGCCATCGCCAGGCCGTCCCGGGTGCGCACCCAGCCGCTGTCCTCGCGCCCCTTCGGGTCGGGATCGCTGGTGTGCCGGACGGTGATCCGCACCGGCCGCCCCTTGAACACCGGCTCCGCGGGCGTGACGACCAGGTCCTCCTCCGCCGTCGCGAACGTGGCGCGTTCGCCGTTCACCTCGACCGATCCGACGGTCCCGTGTGCGAAGTCGAGATTGATCCGGTCGAGCCGCTGGGTGGCCGTCGCGTCGATCTTCGTGACGGCGTCCAGTGGTTTCCTGTTGCTTCCGCGGTACGTGAAGGAGATGTCGTACGCGAGGACGTCGTACCCGGGGTTGCCCAGGTGGGGAAAGAGCGGATCGCCGATCCCGAGGGCCACGGGCGGCGCGGGGGCGGGGAGCGTCGCGGCGACGAGGGTGGCCGACGCGGCGGCCAGCAGGGCGGCACGCAGGCGCCGGGAGGTGAGCAGCATGACCTACCGCTACCAGCGCCCGCCGCGCGTACCGTGTCCGCACACGCCGCTCCACTCGAAAGAGCGGCTGGTTCGGTCAAGCGGTGGCGGGGTGCTGGGCGCGGCTCACGTCGTACACGCCGGGTACCTCGCGCATCGCGCGCATGAGCGCGGGAAGCTTCGCGGCATCGGGGAGCTGGAGGGTGTACGTGTGCCGTACGCGCTGCTCGCTCGGCGGTTCCACGGTGGCCGAGACGACCGCCGCGCCCGCGGTGGCGATGGCCTCGGTGAGATCGGCGAGGAGCCGCGGACGCCCGAAGGACTCGGCGACCAGGGTGACCCGGCAGTCCCCCGTGGCCAGCCAGCGCACGCCCACCGGTTCCCGTCCGCGCGCCCGCATCCGGACCGCCGCGGGACACGCCTCGCGGTGCACGGTGACGACACCGCCGCGTACGGCGAAGCCGGTGACGGCGTCGGGCGGTACGGGCGTACAGCAGCCGGCGAGCCGCACGGTCGCGTCCGGGAGGTCCACGAGGGCGTTCCCGGCGCTCCTGGGCAGCAGGCTGCCGGTGGCGGCTGCCTCAGGGACGGCCTCCGGCCTGGGCGTCGGCGTCCGGCCTCCCGGGGCGGGTGGATCGTCCTGCGGAGGGGCGGAGAACCAGCGGGTGATGGCGATCCGCGCGGCGGGCGTGCGGGCGTGGTCGAGCCACTCGGGCGAGGGCCCCGAGCCGATGTCGTGGGCGAGGAGCAGCTGCACCGTGTCACCGTCGCTCAGCACCGTGCTGAGGGTCGCCAGCCGACCGTTGACCCGGGCGCCGATGCAGCGGTGCGCCGCCTCGCCGTGCTGGGCGTACGCGGCGTCCACGCAGCTCGCGCCGGCCGGCAGCCCCAGCGCGGCGCCGTCCGGGCGGAACACGGTGATCTCCCGGTCCTGCGCGAGGTCCGCGCGCAGCGACGTCCAGAAGGTGTCGGGGTCGGGCGTGGACTCCTGCCACTCCAGCAGCCGGGAGAGCCAGCCGGGCCTGGTGGGGTCCGCGCGCTCGCCCTCGACGGCGGGCTCGGCGCCGTCGGTCGGCGCGTACGGGTTGCCCAGGGCGACGACGCCCGCCTCCGCCACCTTGTGCATCCGGTGCGTACGGATGAGGACTTCGGCCACCTCGCCGTCCGGGCGCGCGACGGCGGTGTGCAGTGACTGGTAGAGGTTGAACTTGGGCGCCGCGATGAAGTCCTTGAACTCGGAGATCACCGGTGTGAAGCAGGTGTGCAGCTCGCCCAGTACGCCGTAGCAGTCGGCGTCCTCCGTGACGAGCACCAGCAGCCGTCCGAAGTCCGTGCCGCGCAGTTCGCCGCGTTTGAGCCTGGTCCGGTGGACGGAGACGAAGTGGCGGGGTCTGACGAGAACCTCGGCGGCCAGGCCGGCTTCCCGCAGCACCTTCCTGACCTCTTCCGCGATCGCCTCCAGCGGGTCCCCCGCAGTGGCGTCCGCCGCGATGAGGGCGCGCGTGTGCGCGTACTCCTCGGGGTGGAGGATCGCGAAGACCAGGTCCTCCAGTTCGGTCTTGAGCGCCTGCACGCCGAGCCGTTCGGCGAGGGGGATCAGGACGTCCCGGGTGACCTTGGCGATCCGGGCCTGCTTCTCGGGGCGCATCACGGTGAGGGTGCGCATGTTGTGCAGCCGGTCGGCGAGCTTGATCGACATGACCCGGACGTCGTTGCCGGTGGCGACGAGCATCTTGCGGAAGGTCTCGGGTTCCGCGGCGGCCCCGTAGTCGACCTTCTCCAGTTTCGTCACACCGTCGACGAGGAAACAGACCTCCTCGCCGAACCCCGTGCGGACCTGATCGAGCGTCACGTCGGTGTCCTCGACGGTGTCGTGCAGGAGCGCCGCGGTCAACGTGGTGGTCTCGGCGCCGAGTTCGGCGAGGATCAGCGTCACGGCGAGCGGATGGGTGATGTACGGCTCGCCGCTCTTGCGCATCTGTCCGCGGTGCGACGACTCGGCGAGTACGTACGCCCTGTGCAGGATGGAGAGGTCGGCGTCCGGATGGTGGGCGCGGTGGGCGTCCGCGACGTGGCCGATCGCGTCGGGCAGCCGGTCCCGCGACGCGGGACCGAGCAGGGCGACACGGCCGAGTCTGCGGAGGTCCAGTCTGGTGCGGCCACGCCTGCGGCTGGTGGCTCCTGGGTGGGCGGCCTCTGCACTCATGGGGGACCTCCGGCAGCGTCGACCGGCGGTGGACGGGTGGGCCCGCGTCCCGGCCGGTGCTTGATGCTACCGAGCCCACCACGCCCCGCTGTCCCGCTCTCGCTCAGCGTGAACCGGATCACCCATTCGAGCGAAGCTCGGTGCGGCGGCCGTTTCCTGGCGGTCCTACGGGGCCGGAGCGATCCAGTGCGGGTCGACGGTGCCCTCGGCGACGATCACGGCGGGCCCCGTCATCTCGACGGCTCCGTCGGGCCGCTCGGTGATCGTCAGACGCCCGCCGGGGAGGTCGACGATGTACGTCACGGGCTCGCCGGTGACGGCGGGATCGGCGCCGTCCCTGCGGGCCGCGGCGACGGCCACGGCGCACGCGCCCGTACCGCAGGAGCGCGTCTCGCCCGAGCCGCGCTCGTGCACGCGCATCGCGACGTGGCGCGGGCCGCGGTCGACGACGAACTCGACGTTGACGCCCTCCGGGTAGGCGGAGGCGGGGCTGAAGGACGGGGCGGTGAACAGGTCGCCGGCGTGGTCCAGGTCGTCGACGAAGGCGACGGCGTGCGGGTTGCCCATGTTCACGTTGCGGGCGGGCCATTCGCGGGCCCCCACCGAGACCGCGACGTCGCCCTCGGGGAGGAGGGCCCGGCCCATGGAGACGGTGATGTCGCCGCCGGCGTCCGCCTTGGCGACGTGCACCCGCTTGACGCCGCCGCGGGTGGCGACGGCCAGGTCGCCCTCGCCGACGAGGCCCGCGTGCCGGAGGTAGCGGGCGAAGACGCGGACGCCGTTGCCGCACATCTCGGCGATCGAGCCGTCGGCGTTGCGGTAGTCCATGAACCACTCGGCCGTTTCGGCCGCCGCACGCGCTTCGGGGTGCGCGGCGGACCGTACGACGTGCAGCAGGCCGTCACCGCCGATGCCGGCCCTGCGGTCGCACAGTTTCGCGACGAGGGACGGGGGCAGGTCGATGCGGTTGTCCGGGTCGGGGACGATCACGAAGTCGTTCTCGGTCCCGTGGCCCTTGAGGAAGGCGATCGGCGGGTTGCTCACGGCGACCATCGTACGGGGCGGGTACGACAGGCGGTCAGCGGAGACGGGCCACGCGCCAGACGGCCAGCGCGACCAGGCCGGCGCCCACGACGACGTACAGGGCGATCACCCGCCAGTCGGGGCGCCTGCCCGAATCCCTGGACGGCAGACCGGGCCAGGTGTGTCCCACGCGGCGGGCGGCCATCATGCCCCAGCCCGCGGCGCAGCAGCTGATCAGCAGTCCCAGCATGGCGACGACCGCTCCGCCGTCGCCGAACTCGAAGGCCAGGGGGAAGGCGAACATCAGGGAGCCCAGGGCGGCGAGTCCCACGATCGGCGCGAGCTGCCAGATCCGCAGGCGCCGCTGCGGGCGCAGCTCGACCTCGACCTCGGGCCCCGTCCCCGCCCCGGGCGCCACACCCTGGTCGTCGGGCCCGTCGGGGCTCAAGTCGGGCCCGTCGGGGCTCAAACGGTCCGGATCTTCCTGTGCTGTGTCACGAGGGCCGGCTTCCATCGCCACGCGCCCTCCCAACTTGGACTCCACCGGTCGATCGAAACTTGATGATGGCACGGGCCCGGGCACCGGAATGACGGGCGGAGCGTCCCGATGCCATCACGTGATCAGGCTGTAACCGCTCGTTCGACCAATGCCAGCGCCCGCCGCGGGAGTTCCGCGCGGTCCTCGGCCGCGCCGCTCAGCCAGTGCACCCGCGGATCCCGGCGGAACCACGAGTCCTGGCGGCGCGCGAAGCGCTTGGTGGCGCGCACGGTCTCGGCGCGTGCCTCCTCCTCGGTGCACTCCCCCGCCAGCGCGGCCAGTACCTGCTGGTACCCCAGGGCGCGAGCGGCCGTACGCCCCTCCCGGAGCCCCCGCGCCTCCAGGGTGCGCACCTCGTCCACGAGCCCCGCCTCCCACATGCGGTCGACGCGCGCCGCGATGCGCTCGTCGAGCTCGGGGCGGCCGACGTCGACGCCGATCTGGACGGTGTCGTACACCGGGTCGGGACCCGGGAGATTGGCCGTGAACGGCTTGCCGGTGATTTCGATCACTTCGAGCGCGCGGACGATGCGCCGGCCGTTGCTCGGCAGGATCGCGCGTCCCGCGTCGGGGTCGGCAGCGGCGAGGCGCGCGTGCAGGGCGCCCGGCCCCCGCAGCTCCAGTTCCTCCTCCAGCCGGGCCCGTACCGCCGGGTCGGTGCCGGGGAATTCGAGTGCGTCGACGGCCCCTCGCACGTAGAGCCCCGAGCCGCCGACGAGGACGGGTGCACGGCCGTCGGCGAGAAGCCGGTCGATCTCCGCGCGGGCGAGCCTCTGGTACTCGGCGACACTGGCCGCCTCGGTCACGTCCCAGATGTCGAGGAGGTGGTGCGGGATCCCGCCGCGCTCCCCGGGCGTCAGTTTGGCGGTGCCGATGTCCATCCCCCGGTAGAGCTGCATGGAGTCGGCGTTGACGACTTCCCCGCCGAAATGCCGGGCGAGGGCGACGCCCAGATCGGACTTTCCGGCTGCCGTGGGGCCGACAACGGCGATGACCCGCGGTGCGGGAGCTGCAGTTCTCACTGTCCCAGTCTCGCAAACCCCGCGGCGCCTCCCCGAACGAGTTACGTGACGGCACGCGGCCGGGTTCGTTTCCTGTTGCGAGGTTCCGACCGCCGGTTTACGGACCGGTGCCCCTGGGCGACGCAATGAGACGCTCCGGACGGGCGCGGAATTTCGCCCACACGAGTAATGTATGGAGCAGATATGGGCCTTTTTTCACGGTTTCGCCGCAAGTCCAAGGATGTCGCGGAGGCGTCGCCCGAGGAGGCACAGGCCGGAGATCTGACGGCCGGCACTCCGGAGGAAGCCGCGACGGAGGGGACGCAGGGCGCGGCCGGGACCGAGAAGGGCGCCGGGACTCCTGGAACCGCCGAGGGGGAGAGCGTCGAGATCCCCAAGCAGCAGTCCGCGGACGAGGCGGCGGACAATGAGGCCGGAGAGAGCGCCCACAAGTAGTCCCCCGAAGAGCGAAGGTGATCCATGGGTTTCCTGGATTCGTTGAAGGCCAAGATCGCTCCTGCGAAGGACAAGGTCTCGGATCTCGCGCAGCAGCACGAGGGCAGGATCGAGCAGGGTCTGAGCAAGGCCGCCAAGGCGGTCGACAGCAAGACCAAGGGCAAGTACAGCAGTCAGATCGAGTCGGGAACGGGCAAGGCCAAGCAGGCCCTGGACCGCATCGCGCACAAGGACGGCGGGACCGGCGGGACGAGCGGTACCGGCACTGCGCCGCCGCCTCCTCCTCCTCCGGCTTCCTGACCAGCGGTGCCCTGACGAGCGGCAACGGAGGACGGGCGCGGAGCGCACATCGCTCCGCGGCCGTCCGCCGTGCTCGTGTCTCTTGGCGTTCTCGGCGGTTCCCCCGGCTTCAGGACCAGGCGGCGACGAAGTAACCGACGCCGTACGGGGCCTCCTCGTACAGCAGCCGGCCGCCGAGACCGGCGCCCTCGGCGGCGCCTGCGAGGACCTGCCAGGGTGCCCGCCCCGCCGCCTTGAGTTCGTACGCCACGTGCTCGTCCAGGGCCAGCAGGGCGGCCGTGTCGGCCGCGCCCAGTGCCCGTGCCGCTGCCGCGTCGAAACCGTCGGCCCGTTCGTCC
This sequence comes from Streptomyces enissocaesilis, assembly GCF_039533765.1. Taxonomy (NCBI): domain Bacteria; kingdom Bacillati; phylum Actinomycetota; class Actinomycetes; order Kitasatosporales; family Streptomycetaceae; genus Streptomyces; species Streptomyces enissocaesilis. The sequence continues at coordinate 114,895 of NZ_BAAAUD010000010.1, forward strand.
AGGTAACCCGGCGCTTTGAGGGTCCGGCAGGCGCTGCCGTCACCGAGCACGAGAAGGGCGACCCGCTCCGCCCGTGCGGCCAGTTTCCGGCCCTCGTCCGCGCACCGGCCGCGCGCGAGCCGCTCCCCGACCCCCAGGCCCTCCACGGGGGCGTCCGCCCACGGCGTACGGGAGAGCAGCCAGGCGCCCACGGCCAGGGACTGCGGGAGTCCGCGCCCTGCGGCGCCCGCCCGGTCGCCCTCCGCGGTCGTGCCGAGACTCACACCGAGTCCGACGCCGAGACCCCGGAAGCTGCCGGCGCTTCCCCGGGGGTACGTTCCGGTGCCGTCCTGTCCCGCGGGGCCCGCGGGGCCCGCGGGGCCTTCGGGGCCGACCACGACCAGCAGGTCGGGGCGGGACGCCGCGAGGACCCCGAGAGCGTCCGCGCAGGCGTCCCGTGCGGCCTCGAGTTCCCCGGCCGCTCCGGAGGCGATCTCGGGGACCAGGAGCGGCGGACAGGGGCATACGGCGGCGGCGACAAGCATGTCCGGAAGCCTAGTACCCCGGCGGAACGCCGTCCTGGGGCTCCGGGGCCTCACTGTCGTACAGCAGCTCCAGCACGCCGAAGCGGCAGTGGTAGTCCCGGGAGCGGCCCTCGGTGACGGTCAGGAAGCCTTCGCCCTGCCGGTAGACCAGGCGGCGCCCCGGACGGCGGGGGTGCTCCGGCCGGTAGGTCCTCGCCCAGCTCTCCAGCCGGGCGAGAGCCTCTTCCCGGGTGCCGTCGACATGGGCCAGCACCCGGAGCGCCCACATCTTCTCCTCGCCGCTTCCCTGGTTCTCCTCGACGACCAGGCCCCACCGGCCCATGTCTCCCCCTCGGCGCGTGGACCGGTTGTCAGCCGGTCACTGGACGGAGCAGCCTCCGGTGGCCGCGGGCAGCGGCTCCGGTACGCCGATCTTCGGCAGCCCCAGCAGAACGCCCGGCCCCTGCTGCGGCCGCGCGGTGCGCTTCTCCCAGGCGTCGCCCGAGCGGGTGCGGCGTACCGCCTTGGAGGGGCCCTCGGCCAGCAGGTGGTGCGGCGCGGCGTAGGTGATCCCGACCGTCACCACGTCACCGGGGCGTACGTCCTCGTCGGGCTTCGTGAAGTGGACGAGGCGGTTGTCGGGGGCGCGGCCGGAGAGGCGGTGCGTGGCGCCGTCCTTGCGGCCCTCGCCCTCGGCGACCATGACGTCCACGGTCCGGCCGACCTGCTTCTTGTTCTCCTCCCAGGAGATCTCCTCCTGGAGGGCGACCAGGCGCATGTAGCGCTCCTGGACGACCTCCTTGGGGATCTGGTCCTCCATGGTGGCGGCCGGGGTCCCGGGGCGCTTGGAGTACTGGAAGGTGAAGGCCTGCGCGAAGCGCGCCTCGCGGACCGTGTGCATGGTCTGCTCGAAGTCCTCCTCGGTCTCGCCGGGGAAGCCCACGATGATGTCGGTGGAGATGGCGGCGTGCGGCATCGCGGCGCGCACCTTCTCGATGATGCCGAGGAAGCGCTCCTGGCGGTACGAGCGGCGCATCGCCCTGAGCACCGTGTCCGAGCCGGACTGGAGCGGCATGTGCAGCTGCGGCATGACGTTCGGCGTCTCGGCCATGGCGGCGATCACGTCGTCCGTGAAGTCGCGCGGGTGCGGCGAGGTGAAGCGCACGCGCTCCAGGCCCTCGATCTTCCCGCAGGCGCGCAGGAGCTTGGAGAACGCCTCGCGGTCACCGATGTCGGAGCCGTACGCGTTGACGTTCTGGCCGAGCAGGGTGATCTCGGAGACGCCCTCGGCGACCAGGGCCTCGATCTCGGCGAGGATGTCGCCGGTCCTGCGGTCCTTCTCCTTGCCGCGCAGCGCCGGGACGATGCAGAAGGTGCAGGTGTTGTTGCACCCGACGGAGATGGAGACCCAGGCGGCGTACGCGCTCTCGCGGCGCGTCGGCAGGGTGGACGGGAACGCCTCCAGCGACTCGGCGATCTCGACCTGCGCCTCTTCCTGGACGCGGGCGCGCTCCAGCAGCACGGGCAGCTTGCCGATGTTGTGCGTGCCGAAGACCACGTCGACCCAGGGGGCCTTCTTGACGATGGTGTCGCGGTCCTTCTGCGCGAGGCAGCCGCCGACGGCGATCTGCATGCCCGGCCGCCTCGTCTTCATCGGGGCGAGCCTGCCGAGGTTGCCGTACAGCTTGTTGTCGGCGTTCTCCCGCACCGCGCAGGTGTTGAAGACGACGACGTCGGCGTCACCGTCGGCGCCCTCCGGCGCCCGGACATATCCCGCGCCCTCCAGGAGGCCCGAGAGCCGCTCGGAGTCGTGGACGTTCATCTGGCACCCGTAAGTGCGCACCTCGTATGTCTTCTCACTCATCTCGTACACCAGGGTACGGGGCCGGGCACCCCCTGGTCCCCGAGGGGAGTGAACTGGCAGGATCGCGCGCATGCCCCAGGTCCTCCCCCGCATCAGCCGCCGCCGCGCCCTCCGGGGGGCCGCCGCCGCACTCGTGGTGTCCGGGCTGCTGCTGTGGTGGCTCCTGCCGGTCGGGGAGTCCTCGCCGCGCGGGAGGATCACGTTCAGTACGGGTGTGACGACCGGGGTCTACCAGCGCTACGGCGAGCTCCTGGGCGAGTCCCTCGCCCGTGATCTCCCCGAGGTGGACATGCGGCTGCGGACCAGCGAGGGGTCGCAGCAGAACCTCGCGCGGCTGGCGAGCGGGGAGGCCGATTTCACCATCGCCACCGCGGACGCCGTGGCGAAGTACCAGCGGGACCGGATGCCCGGCGCGAAGCGGCTGCGCAGCTGCGCGCGGCTGTACGACGACTATGTGCAGCTCGTCGTGGCGAAGGGCTCCGAGGTGCGGTCCGCGGCCGGTCTGCGCGGCATGCGGGTCGCGGTGGGGCAGGACGGCTCGGGCGTACGGCTGGTGGCGAACCGGCTGCTGGAGGCCGCCGGGCTCGACCCCGAGCGGGACGTCGTCCCGGTGTCCGCCGGCATCAACACCATGCCCCGGATGCTGGAGAAGGGCGAGATCGACGCCTTCTTCTGGTCGGGGGGCCTGCCCACCAGTGCCGTGCGGGATCTGTCGGAGCGGATGGCGATCCGGCTCGTACCGCTGGGTGATCTGGTCGACGAGCTGCACGCGGCGGGCGGTGCCTCCCGCCACTACCGGTTCGCCGTGATGCCCGCCGACGCGTACTCCGAGGTGCAGGACGGGGTGGCCGTGCCGACGGTGGCCGTGGCCAATCTGCTGGTGACCACGGACCGTACGGACGCCGGGCTGACGGAGGAACTGACCCGCTCGGTGATAAGGAGCCGGGACCACATCGGCAACGTGGTGCACGCGGCGCAGCTGGTGGATCTGCGGACCGCGATCTACACCGATCCGCTGCGGCTGCACGAGGGCGCGCAGCGCTACTACCGGTCGGTCAAGCCGTAGCCGGTCAGGCGGTCAGGCGGTCAGGCGGTCAGGCGGTCAGGCGGTGGGGGACGTGCGGGGGACCGTCACGGTCACCCGCAGCCCGTGGGGCGTGTTCCGGGCGTACGACATGGTGCCGCCGCCGGCGAGGAGCAGGGCCCGCGAGATGGACAGGCCGAGGCCCGAGCCCTTGATGTTCTGGTGGCGGTTGCTGCGCCAGAAGCGGTCGCCGACGCGCGTCAGTTCGTCGTCGGTCAGGCCGGGGCCGCCGTCCGCGACGGTGACCGTGCAGGTCTTGCCGTTCGGCACGACCGCGACCTCGACCCCCTCGCCCCGGGGTGTGAACTTCAGGGCGTTGTCGATCACCGCGTCCAGGGCGCTGGAGAGTGCGACGAGGTCGCCCCAGGCGGTGACGGCCGCCGGGCCTTCGTACGTGAGGCGTACGCCCTTGTCGTCCGCGAGGGGGCGCCAGGCGGCGACGCGCTCGGTGACCAGTTCGCCGAGGTCGATCAGCCGGAGGTGGGCGGGGGCGTGTTCGGCCAACGCCAGGTCCAGCAGGCTGTCCAGGACCTGTGCGAGGCGCTTGCCCTCCGTGCGGACGGAGGCGATCTCTTCGTTTCCGGGCAGGTCGAGGTGGAGGAGCTCGATCCGCAGGAGCAGGGCGGCCAGTGGGTTGCGCAGCTGGTGGGAGGCGTCGGAGACGAAGGCGCGCTGCTGCTCCAGCACGTCCTCGACGTTGTCCGCCATCTCGTTGAACGACCGGGCCAGGCGCCTGAGTTCCGGCGGCCCGCCCGCGACCGCGACGCGCGAGTTCATCAGGCCGGTCGCTATGTCGTGGGTGGCCGCGTCCAGGATGCGTACGGGCCTGAGCACCCAGCCGGTCAGCCGGAACGCGGCGCCGACCGCGACCAGCATCGCCGCGACCTCGCCCGCCGCGATCAGCACCCAGCCGTGCAGCGTCCGCGAACGCATCTGTCCCGTGGGCGAGTCGGTGACGACGACCGCGACCACGTCACCGTCCCGGACCACCGGCGAGGCGACGAACAGCCGGCCGTTCTGCCAGGGCCAGACCTGCTCCGGATCGTGGCTGCGGCGCTTGTAGAGCGCCTCCTGGAAGGCGTCGCGGCCCTCGCCCTCCGCGGGAACGGACCAGTTCGCGGGGGCGCTCGCCATGGATGCGCCGTCGCGGTAGAAGACCCCCGCCCGGATTCCGTACACCCCGTGGTAGCTGGCGAGTTCGGTCTCCAGGGTCCTGCGCCGCTCGTCCTCGACGCTGTCCTTGCGGGCGGTGACGAACTGGGCGAGGGCCGCGAAGCGCGCCGTGTCGTCGATCCGGTCGACGACCACCCGCTGCTGCTGCGCGGCGGCCACGCTCACCGCGAGCGGGAAGCCCAGCGCGAGGAGGATGCCCGCGAGGAGGACGATGAGCAGCGGGAGGAGGCGGGCGCGCACGCGGGGTTACGGGCCCTGTACGGCGGCCGGGACGACGAGCCGGTAGCCGACGCCGCGCACGGTCTGGACGAGCGCGGGCATCCGCAGCTTGGAGCGCAGCGAGGCCACGTGCACCTCCAGGGTGCGGCCGGTCCCCTCCCAGCTCGTACGCCAGACCTCGCTGATGATCTGCTCCCGGCGGAAGACGACACCGGGGCGCTGCGCGAGGAGGGCGAGCAGGTCGAATTCCTTGCGGGTCAGCTGCACCTCGGTGCCGTCGACGCTGACGCGGCGCGTGGGCAGCTCGATGCGTACGCCGCCGAGTCGCAGGGCGGTGTCGGCGGCCGTGGCGGACACCGGCGCGTCCCCCGTCGCCTTGCGCCTGCTGACGGCGTGGATACGGGCGAGCAGCTCGCCGGTGTCGTACGGCTTCACGACGTAGTCGTCGGCGCCGAGGTTGAGGCCGTGGATGCGGGAGCGCACGTCGGCCCGCGCGGTCACCATGATCACCGGGGTGTCACCGCGCTTGCGGATCTTGCCGCAGACCTCGTAGCCGTCCTGGTCGGGCAGTCCGAGGTCGAGCAGCACGACGCCGAAGGGCTCCTTCTCGGCCGGCAGGAGCGCCTGGAGCGCCTCTTCGCCGCTGCGGGCGTGGACGACCTGGAACCCGTGCCGGACGAGGATGGCGGAGAGGGCCGCCGCGACGTGGTTGTCGTCCTCGACGAGCAGCAGTCTCATGGCCGGCCCCCCTCCTCCGGTGAAATCTTCGTGAATTGGCCTCAGGGCATAAACGCCGATGCGTCACGTTCCAGTCAAGACCCTTCCCGTCACGGGCATGTTCCGTTATGGAGCCGGTATCCCCACCCGGAGTCCCGTTCACGCGGAGTGTCCGGTTGCAGCCGGATCGTTATGCTCAATTTCAGCTCAGATGTAATGACGCTGGTCGTAGCGGCTGACTAGGGTCCTCCCAACCGAGGAGGACGGAGCAAGAAGCCGATGAGCGGAGTTTCAGTGACCAAGGCCGCCGATGACGCTGCGCCCGCAGCCGACGACCTGGTCGTGCTGAGCAACGTCAACAAGCACTTCGGCGCGCTGCATGTGCTCCAGGACATCGATCTGACCATCGCCCGTGGCGAGGTCGTGGTCGTCATCGGACCCTCCGGGTCCGGAAAGTCCACGCTGTGCCGCACCATCAACCGCCTGGAGACGATCGACTCCGGTGCGATCACGATCGACGGAAGGCCGCTGCCCCAGGAGGGCAAGGAACTCGCCCGGCTGCGGGCCGACGTCGGCATGGTCTTCCAGTCGTTCAACCTCTTCGCGCACAAGACGGTGCTGGAGAACGTGACGCTGGGCCAGATCAAGGTCCGCAAGGCGGACAAGGCCGCGGCCGAGAAGAAGGCACGGGAACTGCTCGACCGGGTGGGCGTCGGCTCGCAGGCGGACAAGTACCCGGCGCAGCTCTCCGGCGGTCAGCAGCAGCGTGTCGCGATCGCGCGGGCGCTGGCCATGGACCCCAAGGTCATGCTCTTCGACGAGCCCACTTCGGCGCTCGACCCCGAGATGATCAACGAGGTGCTGGAAGCCATGCAGCAGCTGGCACGCGACGGCATGACGATGGTGGTCGTCACCCACGAGATGGGCTTCGCGCGCTCGGCCGCCAACCGCGTCGTCTTCATGGCGGACGGCCGGATCGTCGAAGAGGCCACGCCCGACCAGTTCTTCAGCAATCCGCGCAGCGACCGGGCCAAGGACTTCCTGTCGAAGATCCTTCACCACTGACGATTCACGACTTACGACATAAGGGATGTTCACGATGAAGCTCCGCAAAACTGCCGCTGTCGCCATTGCTGTGCTCGCCCTGACCGCGACCGCCTGCGGCGGTGAGTCCGGGACCGCCGGCGACAAGCCGAAGGCCCCGGCCGGCGGCAAGGACGCCCCCAAGCTTCCGACGTACACGGTCGCCAAGGACGTCAAGATCGACTCGCCGGTCCTGAAGAAGGCCCAGAAGGCCGGCAAGATCACCTTCGGCGCCAAGAACGACCAGCCGTACCTCGGGTTCGAGGACACCGACGGCAAGCGTTCCGGCTTCGACATCGAGATCGCCAAGATGGTCGCCGCCGACCTCGGCTTCTCGCCCGACCAGATCACTTTCAAGACGGTCGACTCCGGTGTCCGCGAGACGACCATCTCGAAGGGTGACATCGACCTCTACGTCGGTACGTACACGATCAACGACGAGCGCAAGAAGCAGGTCGGCTTCGCCGGTCCGTACTTCATGGCGGGCGCCGACCTCCTGGTCCGCAAGGAGGACAGCGCGATCACCGGGCCCGAGACCCTCAAGGGCAAGAAGGTCTGCTCGATCGTCGGCTCCACGCCGCTCCAGGAGATCAAGAAGCCGAAGTACGGCGCGAAGACCGTCGAGCTCTCGAAGTACTCCGAGTGCGTGCAGCAGCTCGTCAACAACGAGGTCGACGCGGTCACCACCGACGACGCGATCCTCAAGGGCTACGCCGCGCAGCGTCCGACGAAGCTCAAGGTGGTCGGCAAGCCGTTCACCAAGGAGCCGTACGGCATCGGCATGAGCAAGGGCGACAAGGCGCTGCGCGAGGCGGTCACCAAGTCGCTGGAGACGCACATCAAGAACGGCGACTACAAGAAGGCGTACGACGCGACGCTCGGCCTGTCCGGCTCCGCGTTCACCGAGCCGCCGGCGCTCGAGCGCTACTGACAACCGCCGCCTGTCTCCGGTGGTGACTTTCCGGGCCCCGTACGCGCTTGAGGGGAGCGTACGGGGCGCGGTGTCCCCTGCCCGTCCGCTGCCGCCCACGAGGACTTCCCCGTGAATGTATTGCTCGACCACTTGCCGGAGTTCCGTGACGGTTTCATAGGAACCGTGCTGCTGACCGCCGCCAGTGCACTGCTCGCGATGGTGCTGGGCGTCGTGATGGCCGGTTTCCGCGTCTCTCCCGTACCGCCCCTGCGGTTCTTCGGCGCCGCCTGGGTCACGCTCTTCCGCAACACTCCGCTGACGCTGCTGTTCCTCGTCGTCTGGTTCGTGGTGCCCGCCGTCTTCGGCAGCGGCATGAACCCGTGGGTCAAGGCCCTTCTGGCGCTCGGCTTCTACACTTCCGCGTTCGTCTGCGAGGCCGTCAGGTCCGGCATCAGCACGGTGCCGCTCGGCCAGGCCGAGGCCGCCCGTTCCCTGGGCATGTCGTTCTTCCAGACGCTGCGCATGATCGTCCTTCCGCAGGCCACCCGCACCGTGATCCCGCCGCTGAGCAGCATCTTCATCGCGCTCACCAAGAACTCGGCGATCGCGGGAGCGTTCAGCGTCACCGAGCTCTTCGGTGTGCAGAAGCTGCTGAGCGACAAGGGCTTCGCCATCGCCCCGATCTTCCTGTTCGTGGCTCTCGCCTACCTGGTCATCACCTTCACCATCAGCGGTCTCTTCCGGCTGCTCGAGCGGCGCATGGAGGTCGCACGATGAGTTCGACCGTCCTGTACGACGCCCCTGGTCCCAAGGCCCGGGTCCGCAACCGCGTCTACACCGTCGTCGGTTCCCTCTGGGTCCTCGGCCTGATCGCGTTCGCGGTCTACCGCCTCGCGGACGGCGGGCACCTGGCGCCCGAGATGTGGGACATCTTCAACTACGCCGGAGTCCGGACCAGCATCCGCGACGGCATCCTCTCCACCCTCCAGGTGTTCGCCGTGGCGGCGGTGCTGTCACTGGTCCTCGGCGTCGTGCTGGCCGTGGCGCGGCTCTCCGACCACCGTCCGGTGAGCGCGCTGGCGACCGGCTTCATCGAGCTGTTCCGCGCCATCCCGCTGCTGATCACCATTTACGCGCTGTGGGTCGTGTTCCTGACGTACAAGGACAACCTCGGTTTCGTCGGCGAGAGCTCGGCCTTCTGGGCCCTGGTCGTCGGCCTGACGGTCTACAACGCGTGTGTGCAGGCCGAAGTGCTCCGGGCCGGCGTCAACGCCGTGCCCAAGGGGCAGGTCGAGGCGGCGTACGCGCTGGGTCTGCGCAAGTCGCAGGTCATGACGATGCTGCTGATCCCGCAGGCCGTCCGCTCCATGCTGCCGACGATCATCAGCCAGCTCGTGGTGACCCTGAAGGACACCTCGCTCGGTTACATCATCACGTACGCGGAGCTGCTGTTCGTGGCCCGGAGACTGGCCAACAACACCATCGTCAATGACGACTATCCGTACGTCCCGGTGGTCATCGTGTTCGGAGCGATCTACGTCGCGATGTGCCTGGCGCTCTCCTCGCTCGCCACCTGGGTCGAGAAGCGCGGCCGCCGGGCCAAGACCGGCATCGCGCCGGCCGCCGCCGCCGAACCGCTGGAGGCGCCCGGGGTGCTCGACGCCGGTGGCGGGCCGCTCGGACCGCACAGGGAAGGCGGGGCCGGAGGTACCGAAGGGCCCGACGGCAAGAAGAACTGACGAAATGTGAGGCAGCGGCCCCCGCGCCGCTGCCTCTGTCACTTGACGCAAGCACCCGCAGTGGGTTGCATACGTTCTGTGATCGTGCACCGGGTTCCACCTGCCGCTTCCCGCATGTCCGTACGGACGGGAGGGGGCGCGCCGTGGACCCGGTGATCGTCGTCGGGGCCGGTCCTGTCGGACTGGCCCTCTCCCTGGCTCTCGCCGGCCAGGGCGTGCCCTCCGTCGTGCTCGACGAGGGGGCGGGCAAGGACGAGCCCCGCACGGCCCGTACGGCCGTCCTGCGGCCGGACACCGCGGAGCTGCTCGAACGGCTCGGCTGCGCCACGGTCCGTGACGACGGGGCGCGCTGGGCCGGATGGCGGTCCCTGCGGCGCCATCAGGAGGTCAGGCGGATCGTTTTCGGCGACGACGGTGGTCCGCCCTCCCCGGTGCATCTTCCCCAGCACGACCTGACGCGCGGGCTGCGGGACGCCGTCACGGCGCACGAGCTGGTGCGCACCGTGCCGCACGGACGTCTCGACACCATCGAGCAGGACGACGGCGGCGTCACCGCGCACACACGCGAACCCGGGGCCACCTCGTGGCGCGGCAGCTTCCTGGTCGGCTGCGACGGAGCGCGGTCGACGGTGCGCAAGCTCCTCGACATCCGCTTCCCGGGACGTACGTCGGTCGAGCGGCATGCCGTCGCCGCGCTGCGTACGGAACTGCCCTGGCCGGACGAGGCGTTGCTGCACCGCATGCCGCCGTGGCGGACCGGCGGGCAGGAAGTGACCGCCCGCCCGCTGCCCGGCGGTGTGTGGCGGCTCGACTGGCTGCTGCCGTCGCGCGGCGAGCTCGTCACTCCCGAGGCCCTGCTGGCGCGGATCCGGGACACGCTGGGCGGCTGGTGCGGCGAGACACCTCCGTACGAACTCATCGACACCGGCGTGTACACCGTCCACCACCGGCTGGCCCGCAGGTGGCGGGTGGGGCGGGCGTTCCTCGCCGGGGACTCCGCCCATCTGCTCGGCGCGCTCGGCACGCAGGGCCTCGACGAGGGGTTGCGGGACATCGACAACCTGGCCTGGAAGCTGGCCCAGGCCTGGCACCTGGGGGCGTCGGAGACGCTGCTCGACAGCTACCAGGCCGAGCGGCGCACCGCGGTCGCCGCGCGCCTGCGCGCCGCCGACCAGGCACTGCCCGTACTGCGGGGCAGCGGACTGCGGACGTACCTTTCCGGTACCGCGCGCGGGCACGACACCCTGCTCACGGGCGGGCACCTGGGACGCGGGGCACTGGGAGCGCCACCCGAGTACACGCACTCCCCGCTCACGCCCCTGCACACCGAGGCGCAGACGCTCGTCGGCACGCCCCTGGGCGGGCCGGTGGCGGACGTGCGGGCGACCGCGCCCGACGGCACCACGGTGCGGCTGCGGGACCGGCTGGGGCGCGGACGGCAGCTGGTGGTGCTGGTCGCGCCGGGGACGGGCGTGTGGGACCGGCGGCACTGGATGACAGCGGGGCTGATGCCCCGGCTGGCCGCGGCCGTGACGGCCCTGCCGGTACGCGCGGAGCTGCTGGTCGCGGAAAGCTATCCGGGGGCGACCGCGCACACCGTGCTGCTGGTGCGGCCCGACGGGCATCTGGTCGCGGCGTTCCACGGTGTGCGGCCCGCGGAGCTGTACGCGGCCGCGGACGCGGCGCGCGGGGGCGCGCCGGCGGGGGCGCAGGCCGGGCCGGGGCCGCAGCGTTCCGGGGAGGCCGAGGGTCCCGGGGAGCCCGGGCGCTCCGGTTCCGAGAAGACCACGCACGCCGGCCGGACCGCGGACATCAATTGACCGTCACCGGTGTGCGTGGTCTACTCCGGAGCGTGACCGACACCGACGTGCGCCTGTGGCGGAGGGTCCATATGGACCTCGTCCGCTACGCGGGCTGCGTGTGTCCTGCGTCCTGCTGATTCGCCCTTCCCTCCTCGCGCTGTGCCGTGCTGTGGTCCCGGCCGCGCGTTCCCGCGAACTCCTTCAGGACGGTCCCCGTGTCTCTTTCCGTACGTTCCCCAGGCGCGCCCGAAAGCGTTCCCCGGAACGCGGCGTCTTCGCCCTCTTCCTCGGAACTGCTCGCGTTCGTGCGCCGTACCGCCGCCGACGCTTCCCTGGTGGCTTCCCTTCCGCTCGATCCCGAGGGCCGTACCTGGGTACGGCTCGACGGGCCCGGGGGCAGCGAGGCCTGGCTGATCGGCTGGCCGCCCGGCACCGGTACCGGCTGGCACGACCACGGCGGCTCGCACGGGGCCTTCGCCACCGCGGCGGGCACGCTGCGGGAGGAGTCGCTCGCGGCGCGCATCCCGACGGAGGGCTGGAAAACGCTCGAACTCGCCGACGGGATCGACCGGGAGCGGCGGCTGACGGCAGGTCGCGGACGGGCCTTCGGCGCACACCATGTGCACCAGGTGCTGAACGAGTCGGTGGACGAGCACGCCGTCTCGGTGCACGCGTACTACCCGCCGCTGCCGATGATGCGGCGCTACAGCCGTACGGGAGCGATGTTGCGTCTGGAGCAGGTCGAGCGCCCCGAGGAGTGGCAGTGAGCAGCGGACGTACCGGCATCGACGAACTGCTGGAGCGGGTGCGCGAAGGGCTCGACCGGATCGGGCCGCAGGAGGCGTACGACGCCGCCGCGGCCGGTGCGCTGCTGGTGGACATCCGGTACGCCGCGCTGCGCGAGCGGGACGGGCTGATTCCCGGGGCGCTGGTCGTCGAGCGCAACGAGCTGGAGTGGCGGCTCGATCCGCAGGGCAGCCACCGGGCTCCGGAGGCCACCGGTCATGATCTGCGGGTGGTGGTGATCTGCAACGAGGGGTACGCGTCGAGTCTGGCGGCCGCCTCGCTGCGGCAGTTGGGGCTGCACCGGGCGACGGACCTCGTCGGCGGGTTCCAGGCGTGGCGAGCGGCGGGGCTGCCCGTCGCCACGTGAGGAGGCCGCCGCGTGAGGAGAGCGCGGTGAGGGGCGCCCTTCCTGGAGGACGCCCCTCACCGCGTTGCTGTGTTCACTGCCGGGCTTCATTCCTGCTGTGCTTCGCTGCTGTACTCCGCTGCTTGGCGGTGGCCACCTCCGCCGGGCGGAACCTGAGCGCCACCCGGCCCGGGAGAGCCGTCGTCACCAGCGCGAGGAGCCCTGCCGCGCCGGCCGCGGTCGCGTACACCAGCGGGTGCACGGCGGGGACGGCGGCGCCCGTCGTGCCGACACTGAACGCGGTCAGGACGGCCAGCGCGATACCGGTGCCGAGGACGGCGCCGATCAGCAGGACCACGCCGTGGCAAGAGCCTCCTTCAGCCGACCGGGGCCCGTTCCCTTTCCGGGCACGACGCCGATGGCGGTGATCCGGCCGGGGCGGGCGGCATCCCCGGAGGAGAAGAAGAGGGAGGTCTGACGGCGCAGGTCGCCGACGGGGGCAGGGGCGGGTGGCGGCAGGGGCCTCGATGCCGGCGATCCGGTACCGCCGGGGTCCTGTGCCATGCCCACATACCCTCCTGTGCACCCATGGGGGGTGCACTGGAGCGGACCTGCGTCTTCGACCGGGGGTTGCCCCCTGCCCGCGGGGCCGCGGAACCGGTGCCCGGAGGTGTCCGGCCCGGGCCGGCCCGTCATGGTGTGCCGCCCTGGCTAGAGCGGGTCGTAGCCCAGGTCGTCGTCCGCGGCCTCGCCTTCTTCCTCCAGGGCGCGTCTGACCACCCGCAGGGCCATGCCCTCGGGGTAGCCCTTGCGGGCCAGCATGCCGGCGAGGCGGCGCAGCCGGCGGTCGCGCTCCAGTCCCCGGGTCGAGCGGAGTTTGCGGGCCACGAGCTCGCGGGCTCTCTCCTCCTCCTGGTCGGAGTCGAGCTGCCCCACCGCGTCGTCGATCAGCGTGGGGTCCACGCCCTTGTTCCGCAGCTCCCGCGCGAGCGCCCGCCGGGCGAGGCCCCGGCCGTGGTGGCGGGACTCCACCCAGGCGTCCGCGAAGGCCGCGTCGTCGATGAGTCCGACCTCCTCGAAACGGGACAGCACCTCGTCCGACACCTCGTCCGGGATGCCCCGCTTGTGGAGTGCGTCGGCGAGCTGTTTGCGGGTGCGCGCGGTCCCGGTGAGCAGCCGCAGGCAGATGGCCCGCGCCTGCTCACCGGGGTCCTGGGGCGGCAGCCCCTTGCCGGCCCTCGGCGGGTCGGGGCTGCCGCTGTCCTCGGCGTCCATACCTTCGCTCGCGCTTCCCGGCCAGTCCGTCCTCCGGGTCACGGTCTAGCTCTTGGCTGCCGCGGGCTTGGCCGTCTTGGCCTTGGTCGCCGGAGCCGCTACCGACTTCGCGCCGTCGGCCACGGCCGGGGTGCCGACCGCCGCGTCCGCGCCCGGCTCTGCCCCCGGGACCACCGGCTTGACACCGACGCCCAGCTTTTCCTTGATCTTCTTCTCGATCTCGTCGGCGAGGTCGGGGTTGTCCTTCAGGAAGTTACGGGCGTTCTCCTTGCCCTGGCCGAGCTGGTCGCCCTCGTACGTGTACCAGGCACCCGCCTTGCGGACGAAGCCGTGCTCGACACCCATGTCGATCAGACCGCCCTCGCGGCTGATGCCCTGACCGTAGAGGATGTCGAACTCGGCCTGCTTGAACGGCGGCGCGACCTTGTTCTTGACGACCTTGACGCGGGTGCGGTTGCCGACCGCGTCCGTGCCGTCCTTGAGGGTCTCGATGCGGCGGATGTCGAGCCGCACCGAGGCGTAGAACTTCAGCGCCCGGCCACCCGTCGTGGTCTCCGGCGAGCCGAACATCACACCGATCTTCTCGCGGAGCTGGTTGATGAAGATGGCCGTGGTCCCGGACTGGTGCAGCGCACCCGTGATCTTGCGCAGCGCCTGGCTCATCAGCCGGGCCTGGAGACCGACGTGCGAGTCGCCCATCTCACCCTCGATCTCCGCTCGCGGCACCAGGGCCGCGACGGAGTCGATGACGATGAGGTCGATGGCGCCCGAGCGGACCAGCATGTCCACGATTTCGAGCGCCTGCTCGCCGGTGTCCGGCTGGGAGAGGATCAGGTTGTCCGTGTCGACGCCGAGCGCCTTGGCGTATTCGGGGTCGAGCGCGTGCTCGGCGTCCACGAAGGCGACGGTGCCGCCGGCCTTCTGAGCGTTGGCCACGGCGTGCAGCGTCAGCGTCGTCTTGCCGGAGGATTCCGGTCCGTACACCTCCACCACACGGCCGCGCGGCAGCCCGCCGACGCCGAGCGCGATGTCCAGTGCGGTCGAGCCGGTGGAGATCACTTCGATGGGGTCGTTCGGCCGGTCGCCGAGACGCATCACCGCACCCTTGCCGAATTGCCGTTCAATCTGTGCGAGCGCGGCGTCGAGCGCCTTCTCGCGGTCGGTGCCTGCCATGGGTTCCACCCGATTTGCTTGTGTCGATCGCTTCACGTCAAAGACGCTATCTCCTGCCACTGACAACGCGTCCCGACGCCGTCCTGACCTGTGGATAACCGTGGGCAGCCCTTGCAGCTTCACGGCCCGGATCCCATGAGAATGGATGTTCGATTTCAGTGTCAAGCGCACCACGCCGACCGTCCCGGGGCCCTCTGCCCGCCTGTCCTTCGGGTCATGGCCCTCCCCCAGCGCACCGTGCCGCTCGGCGCCGCGGCCGGTGTCGCCCTGGTCACGGCCGTCGTGGCCCTGGTGCGTGACCGGGACGCGTTCGAGTCGCCGGCGTCGCCGACTTCACCTCGCCGGTCATGATGCTGGTGGGCCTGGGCCTGGGCCTGGGCGTCGGCATCGACTAAGCACTGCCGATCCCCTCCCGTTACCGGGGTGAACTGCTGAGGGGCGTGCGGGCGGAACGGGCCGGGCGCGGTGCGTGAGGGGCTCGCGGCCACCGGCAAGGTGATCACGGCGGCCGCGGCCATCATGATCGTGGTGTTCGCGGCGTTCGTGTTCAGCCCGGACCGGATGCTCCAGCAGTTCGGCCTCGGCCTGGCGGTCACGGTCCTGCTGGACGCCGTCGTCATCCGCTGCCTGATCGTGGCGGCGGTGACGCGGCTGCTCGGGCGTCGCGCGTGGTGGTTGCCGGCCCGGCTGCGCGGGGCGCTGCCGCGGGTGCGGCTTGGAGCGCCGCTGACACGGCACCGACGGCTCCTGCGCGAACGGAACCGGCACCAGTGGGACCGGGGGCCCCGGAGCGGTGGTCAGGCGTCGTCGTCCGAGGACGGCGGCGCCTGACCCTTGCGGGGCTCGTCCCGGGCCTCTTCGCGAGGCTCCTGGTGCAGCGTCCGCCGCAGGCGCACAAGAGCCGAGGTGCCCCGGCGCCGCTGGTGCCCGCCGTGCACGCGCGGGTCGTCCGTCACGGCGTACCGCTTCACATACGCGCCCAGGAACGCCTGCAGTGTGGCGATCGCCGGAATCGCGATCAGCGCGCCGACGGCCCCCATCAGCGCCGTGCCGGCGACGACCGAGCCGAAGGCGACAGCCGGGTGGATGGCGACGGTCTTCGCGGTCAGCTTGGGCTGCAGCACGTAGTTCTCGAACTGCTGGTAGACGACGACGAATCCGAGCACCCACAGGGCGTACCAGGGGTTGACGGTGAAGGCGATCAGCATCGGCAGCGCGCCCGCCAGGTACGTACCGATCGTCGGGATGAACTGCGACACCAGCCCGACCCACACCGCGAGCGCGGGCGCGTACGGCACGTCGAGGATCCACAGCAGGATGTAGTGCGCGACCCCGGAGATGAGCGCCATCAGACCGCGCGAGTAGATGTAGCCGCCGGTCTTGTCGACGGCGATCTCCCAGGCGCGCAGCACCTCGGCCTGGCGGGCCGGCGGCAGTACGGAGCACAGGGCGCGGCGCAGCCGTGGTCCGTCGGCCGCGAAGTAGAAGGAGAACAGGAAGATCGTCAGGAACTGGAACAGCCCGCCGAGCACGGTCGCCGACACGTCCAGGACACCGGTGGCGCTGTTCTGCACGTACCTCCGCAGCCAGTCGGAGTTCAGGAGGCTGTCCTGGACCTCGACCCGGGAGAGCTCGGTGCGGAAGGTCTGGTTGATCCAGTTGATCACCTGGTCGAGGTACTTGGGGAAGTCCTCGACCATCTCGACGATCTGGCCGGCCAGCATCGAGCCGAGCAGCACGACGAAGCCGATGCCGACGGCGAGCACTGCCATGAAGACCAGGAAGGTGGCGAGGCCGCGGCGCATGCCGTGGGCCGCCATCCGGCCGACGGCGGGCTCGATCGCGAGCGCCACGAAGAAGGCGATCAGGATGTTGATCAGCAACCCGACGAGCTGGTGGAACGCCCAGTCGCCGAGCTGGAAGCAGGCGTAGAGGGCGAGCGCGAGCACCATGGCGCGCGGCAGCCACCGGGGCATGCGGGCCGGACCGCTCTCCACTCCGGAGGACGCGGGCGGCGGTGCGGTCAGCGGGTCTTCGTGCCCGGCGGGCTCGTCAGTGGGTGCCACGGGCCCAGTCTGGCCCATGCCTGTGACACTCCGTCGCTCCCCCTGCCCTCAGCGCTTGTCCGGGGGGACGTCCATCGCGGCGCAGACACCGCGCCAGACGGTCTTCGCATCCCATCCGGCCGCCAGCGCCTGGTGCACCGTACGGCCGCCGAGCTCGGCCATCACGTGGTCGCGGGCGAACGAATCGGCGTACGCCTCGCCGAAGTGGTCCGCCATCCGCTCCCAGAAAATCGTCAACCGCATGACTCCATTATCGCGCCCCTGGGAGTGCAGCCCTGTCCGGAGAGCTTGCTGGCAGCGCTTTCCGTCCTACGGTCGTTCCATGGCTGGATCCGGAGCATCTCCCCTCGCGCGCGCCGAGCACTTCGTCTGGCTGACGGCCCGTGTGCTCGAACAGCGGCGGTTCGCCCACCACTTCCTGGGCGACGGCGCCGATGCGGTCGAAACGGCGCTCGCCCCGTACCAGGGCGAGGACGGCGGTTACGGCCATGCCCTGGAACCCCATCTGCGCGGTCCCGTGAGCCAGCCGTTGCACACCGCTCACGCGCTGCGTGTCCTGGACTCCATCGGCCGGTGCGAGGGCCCCCGGGTGGAGCGGATGTGCCGCTACCTGTCCGGGGTGTCGACGAAGGAGGGGGCGCTGCCCGCCGTGCATCCTTCGCTGCGCGGCTGTCCGGCCGCGCCGTTCTTCCCGGTCCTCGACGATCCTCCGGGCGATCTGCTCGCGACGGGTCCCGTGGTGGGGCTGCTGCACCGCAACGAGGTGTGGCACGCGTGGCTCTTCAGGGCCACCGATTTCTGCTGGGCCGCGATCGAGGCGCTGGAGGAGTCCCACCCCTGCGAGATCCAGGCCGCGGTCGCCTTCCTGGACGGCGTGCCCGACCGGGCGCGGGCCGGGGCCGCCGCGGACCGGCTCGGCCGTCTCGTGCGCGACCGGCGGCTGGTGGTGCTGGATCCGGCGCGGGCCGGGGAGCAGCCGGTCGCGGCGGGGTACGCCCCGGGCGAGCAGCACTTCCCGTACGAGTACGCCCGTACGCCGGGATCGCTCGCCCGGGGCTGGTTCACCGACGAGGAGATGAGCCGCTCGCTGGACTTCCTCGCAGCCGGGCAGCGGGAGGACGGGGGCTGGCCGGTCCGCCGGCGGGAGTGGGGGCCGGGGGCCGTGCTGGAGTCGCGCCCGATCGTGACGATCGACGCGCTGCTGACGCTACGGGCGTACGGACGTGCCGTCGGCTGACCCCGGCGAGGCGGCGTCCCGCAGCAGCAGGGCGGCGAGGGCGACGCCGCCCGGACAGGCCAGGTCGATGCCGGTCCGCGCGGCGGTCTTCGCGAGCCGGTGGCCGACGGTCTGGGGCGCGGGCCGAGCACGGCCACGGTGGCACGGCAACCCTGCCGCTGCGCGAGGAATGTGCGGAGAGTGTACGGAAGGGGAGGATCCGGCCGGTGTGACGCGCCACATCGTCCAGGGCACCAGAGCGTGTCGGCCGCGGGCCTTCCGGGGCACCGCCCAGGCCGGTGCCCGCGCTCCTGGCGAGGTGCCGTACGGCGCCGGGTGTCAGCCGGCGACCGCCCGTACACCCGCCGTGGCGGCCATCGCGGCGCCGACCACGACGAGGAAGGGGGCGCGCAGCACAAGCGCGAGCCCCGCCGCCGCGAGTCCGGCGCCCCTCGCGTCCAGCATCAGCTGCTGACCGGTGCTGAAGGTCTGCTGGGCGGTGAGCGCGGCGAGCAGGGCCACCGGCAGGAGAGCGGCCAGTCGCTTCACCAGCGGGTGTTCCAGGGCCCCTGCCGGCACCAGCAGGCCGAGCAGTTTGACGAGGTAGCAGCCGACGGCGGTGGCGCCGATCGCGATCCAGACGCTCATCGCCCCGCCTCCTTCGCGGTACGGCGCGCTCTGCGGCCCCGGGCGCAGAGCACGGCGGGCGCGGCGAGCGCGGCCAGGAGCACCGGCGCCCCCGCCGGCAGCACCGGCAGGAAGCCGAGGACCAGAAGCACCGCGAGTCCCGCGACGGCCCGCTCCATGCCGGTACGGATCATGGGCGCCAGCAGTGCGAGGAAGACGGCGGGGCCCGCGGCGTCCAGGCCCCACGCGTCGGTGTCGCCGACGGCCTCCGCGCCCAGCGCCCCGATCAGGGTGGTGAGGTTCCACAGGACGTACAGGGTCAGTCCCGTGACGGTGAAGCCGAGCCGGGCACTGCGGCGCGAGGGCTGTGCGAGCGTCACCGCCGTCGTCTCGTCGATCACCCAGTGCGCGGCGAAGGGACGTACGGAACGCGGGAGCGCCAGCAGCTGGGACAGCCGCAGCCCGTAGAAGGCGTTGCGTACGCCCAGGAAGAAGGCCCCCGCGGCGGCGGTGAACGGATTGCCGCCCGCCGCGAGCGCCCCGACGAGCGCGAACTGCGAGGCTCCGGTGAACACGAGGAGGCTGAGCGCGCACGTCTGGAGGAGGCTGAGGCCCGACCCCGCGGAGGTCACGCCGAAGGCGAAGCCGGAGAGTCCGACGGCGACGCCCACGCCGAGCGCGTCACGGACGACGGCGCTGTCCGGTTTGGCCGCGGGTGGTTCTGTACGTATCGCTGAGGATGCTGTCTGTTCTGCCACGCCCGGGACACTACGGCGGACGGCCGCGGCCGGTCTTGTACGTTCTTGCGCGCTCCCGCTGGTAGGCACCGGGCGGCACCCCGACGATCCGGGTGAAGTGGCGGTTCAGATGCGGCTGGTCGCTGAACCCGACCGCGGCGGCGGCCTCCCCGGGCGCCGTCCCGGCCTCCAGGAGCCGCCGGGCGGTGCGCACGCGCGCGTTGGTGAGCCAGGTGTGCGGCGGCATGCCGTACGCCGATCTGAACGCGCGCAGGAGCGCGAACGGACCGGTCCCGAGTTCGTGCGCCAGCTGTTCCAGGGAAGGCGGCTCGGTCATGCGCTCCTCCAGGAGGCTCTTCGCGAGGGCCGCCGTGCGGGCGCCGGCCGCGTTCGGCGCGCGTGCGGGAAGGCTCTGGCCGTGGCGGCGCAGCAGCCTGGCCACCACGATACGGAGCACGCTGTCGGCGGCGAGCGCGTTGCCCTCCTCGGCCGCCCGGTGGACCGCGCGGATGAGCCGCGCGGTGTCGGCGTCCTCGACGATGGTCTCCGCGAAACCGGCCGTTCCGCGCAGGCTCGTCGTCTCGTCGGCGATGCCGGCGACCACCTGCGCCGAGGGGTACAAGGTGGCGTACGACCAGCCCTCGGGCACACCGGCGCGGGCGGAGTGCGGCACCTCCGGGTTGATCATGACGACGGTGCCGGGGCGGGCCTTGATCGTGCCCTGCGGCATGACCACGTCCTCGATCCCGCGGAGGACCGCGCCGAAGACGAACCCCTCATGGCTGTGGCGCGAGAAGGAGTGGCGCACATAGCGGGCCCGCAGCAGGTCGAGGCCGGGCACCCCGGGGTACTGCCAGTGCCTCGCCCACTCCTCCTTCCGGACAGCCGTCTCCCGGGTCTGCCCCGCCTCCTCGACCTCTCCCGAATCCCTGGCCTCCTCCGTCTCTTGGACCTCACGAGCCTTTCGCTCCTCCGTCGCCATAAAGCCATTCTGCGCTCCTTCCACACGCCGCTGACCTGCATATCCACGTCCTGGACACCCGTTGTCAGTGGTCGGGTGCACGATGGTGGGCATGGCCAGGACTGCGCTCGACTCCTTCTCCCCCGCGACCCGCGGCTGGTTCACGGGTGCCTTCAGCGCGCCCACCGCGGCGCAGGAAGGTGCCTGGCAGGCCATCTCCGAGGGGTCCGACGTCCTGGTCGTGGCCCCGACCGGTTCCGGAAAAACCCTGGCCGCCTTTCTCGCCGCCCTCGACGACCTGGCGTCCAAGCCCCCGCCCGCGGACCCCAGGCAGCGCTGCCGCGTGCTGTACGTATCACCGCTCAAGGCCCTCGCGGTCGACGTCGAGCGCAACCTCCGCAGCCCGCTCACCGGCATCCGGCAGGAGTCTGTACGCCTCGGGCTGGCCGAACCGGACGTGCGGGTCGGCATCCGCTCCGGCGACACCCCTGCCGCCGAGCGGCGGTCGCTGGCGACCAAGCCGCCGGACATCCTCATCACCACGCCCGAGTCGCTGTTCCTGATGCTCACGTCCGCCGCGCGTGACGCCCTGGCCGGCATCGAGACGGTGATCCTGGACGAGGTGCATGCCGTCGCGGGGACCAAGCGCGGCGCGCATCTCGCCGTGTCCCTGGAGCGGCTGGACGAGCTGCTGCCGCGGCCTGCCCGCCGGATCGGCCTGTCGGCGACGGTCCGGCCGGTGGACGAGGTCGCCCGCTTCCTCTCCCCCCGGCGCCGGGCCGCGATCGTCCAGCCGCCCTCGGGCAAGGAGTTCGACCTGTCGGTGGTCGTCCCCGTGGAGGATCTGGGCGAGCTGGGCGGCGCTCCGGCCAAGGAGGGGGACGACGCGGGCGACAAGCCGTCGATCTGGCCCCATGTGGAGGAGCGCATCGCCGATCTCGTCCAGGCCCACCGCTCGACGATCGTCTTCGTGAACTCCCGCCGCCTCGCCGAGCGCCTGTGCAACCGGCTCAACGAGATCGCGTACGAACGGGCCACCGGCGAACCTCTGCCGGAACACCACTCCCCCGCCGAGCTCATGGCCGAGTCCGGCGCCGCCAGGGGTGCTCCGCCCCTGCTCGCCCGCGCCCACCACGGCTCGGTCTCCAAGGAGCAGCGCGCCCAGGTCGAGGAGGACCTCAAGGCGGGCCGGCTGCCCGCAGTCGTCGCCACCTCCAGCCTGGAGCTCGGCATCGACATGGGCGCGGTGGATCTGGTCGTCCAGGTCGAGTCACCGCCGTCCGTCGCCTCGGGCCTCCAGCGCGTCGGCCGCGCGGGACACCAGGTCGGCGCGGTCTCCACCGGTGTCGTCTTCCCGAAGTACCGGGGCGACCTGGTCCAGTCGGCCGTCGTCACCGAGCGCATGCGCAGCGGTGCCATCGAGGCCCTGCGCGTCCCCGCCAACCCGCTCGACGTCCTGGCGCAGCAGCTCGTCGCCATGGTCGCCCTCGACACCTGGCAGGCCGACGACCTGCTCACCGTCGTCCGCCGTGCGGCCCCTTTCGCCTCCCTCCCGGAGTCCGCCTTCACGGCGGTCCTCGACATGCTCGCGGGCCGCTACCCGTCCGACGCCTTCGCCGAACTCCGCCCCCGCGTCGTCTGGGACCGCATCGCCGGTACGGTCACGGGCCGCCCCGGCGCGCAGCGTCTCGCCGTCACCTCCGGCGGCACCATCCCCGACCGCGGTCTCTTCGGCGTCTTCCTGGCCGGAGCCGACCCCAAGAGGGGCGGCGGCCGCGTCGGCGAGCTCGACGAGGAGATGGTCTACGAATCCCGGGTGGGCGATGTCTTCACCCTCGGCACCACCTCGTGGCGGATCGAGGACATCACGCGCGACCGCGTGCTGGTCTCCCCCGCCCCCGGCGTCCCCGGCCGACTGCCCTTCTGGAAGGGCGACCAGCTGGGCCGCCCCCTCGAACTGGGCCGCGCGCTCGGCGCGTTCCTCCGTGAGGTCGGCTCGCTCACCCCCGAGGCGGCCCGGCTGCGCCTGGCCGCCGCCGGACTCGACGACTGGGCCGCCGACAACGTCCTGACCTACCTCGACGAGCAGCGCCGTGCCGCCGGTCATGTCCCGGACGACCGCACCATCGTCGTGGAACGGTTCCGTGACGAGCTGGGCGACTGGCGCGTCGTCATCCACTCCCCTTTCGGCGCCCAGGTGCACGCCCCCTGGGCACTGGCGCTCGGCACCCGCCTGACCGAGCGGTACGGCATGGACGCCCAGGTCATGCACGCCGACGACGGCATCGTGCTGCGCCTGCCCGACGCCGATCTGATGGGCCTCGACCTCCTCGACGACCAACCGTCCCGGCAGAGCACGGCGTTCGACAGCGACCAGGCCCCGCTGGGCGCCGCGGACGTCGTCTTCGACAAAGGCGAGGTCAACCAGGTCGTCACCGACCAGGTCGGCGGCTCCGCGCTCTTCGCCGCCCGATTCCGCGAGTGCGCCGCCCGCGCCCTGCTGCTGCCGCGCCGCAGCCCCGGCAAGCGCACACCGTTGTGGCAGCAGCGCCAGCGCGCCTCCCAGCTGCTCCAGGTCGCCTCGGAGTTCGGCTCGTTCCCGATCGTCCTGGAAGCCGTGCGGGAGTGCCTCCAGGACGTCTTCGACGTGCCGGGCCTCACCGAGCTCATGGGCGACATCGAATCCCGCCGCGTCCGGCTCGTCGAAGTCACCACCCCCGAGCCGTCCCCCTTCGCCCGCTCCCTCCTCTTCGGTTACGTCGCCCAGTTCCTGTACGAGGGCGACTCGCCCCTCGCCGAGCGGCGCGCCGCCGCGCTCTCCCTGGACTCCCGGCTCCTGGCGGAGCTGCTCGGCCAGGCGGAGCTGCGCGAACTCCTCGACCCAGGCGTCCTGACCGAGCTGGAGCAGGAACTCCAGTGGCTCGCCGAAGACCGCCGTGTCAAGGACACCGAGGGCGTCGCCGACGCACTGCGGGTCCTGGGCCCGCTCACCGACCCGGAGCTGGCGGCGCGCGGCGCCGAACCCGGGTGGGCCGAAGACCTTTCGGCCGCCCGCCGGGCCATCCGCGTCCGTATCGCGGGGGCGGACCACTGGGCGGCCGTCGAAGACGCGGGGCGGCTGCGCGACGCGCTGGGCACCGCGCTCCCCGTCGGTGTACCGGAGGCGTTCACCGAGCCGGTCAAGGACCCGCTCGGTGATCTGCTGGCCCGTTTCGCCCGCACCCACGGTCCCTTCACCTCAGCCACGGCCGCCGCGCGCTTCGGACTGGGCGCGGCGGTGACGGACGGGGCCCTGCAACGCCTCGCCGCGGACGGCCGGGTCGTGCAGGGCGAGTTCCACCCGGCCGGAATCGGCCAGGAGTGGTGCGACGCGACGGTGCTGCGCCGCCTGAGGCGCCGGTCCCTCGCCGCCCTGCGCCATGAGCTGGAGCCGGTTCCGCCCGCCGCGCTCGCCACGTTCCTCCCCCAGTGGCAGCACCTGGGCAGCAGCAGTCTGCGCGGCATCGACGGACTGGTGCGCGCGGTCGAGCAGGTGCAGGGCGCCTCCGTCCCCGCCTCCGCGCTCGAAAAGCTCGTCCTGCCGTCCCGCGTAGCGGGCTACTCTCCCGCCATGCTCGACGAGCTCACCACCACCGGCGAGGTCCTGTGGGCCGGATCGGGCGCCCTGCCCGGAAAGGACGGCTGGGTGTCCCTCTACCTCGCCGACGCGGCCCCCCTGCTCCTCCCCCAGCCGCACCCCCTCGACCTCACAGCGCTCCACGAGTCCGTCCTCACCGCCCTCTCCGGCGGGTACGGCCTGTTCTTCCGCCAGGTCGCCGACCAGGTCCGCGCCACCACCCACCCCGACTGCACCGACCCCCAGCTGGCCGACGCCCTCTGGGAGCTCGCCTGGTCCGGCCGCCTCACCAACGACACACTCGCCCCCCTGCGCGCCCTCCTCGGCTCGGGCCGTACGGCGGGCTCCACCGCCCACCGCGCCACACGCACGGTCCCACGCGGGCGTTACGGCACCCTCGGCGCGGCCGCCCGCCCCGCCGCCCGCACCGGCCCGCCCACGGTCTCCGGCCGCTGGTCCCTGCTCCCCGCCCGCGAGCCGGATCCGACCCACCGCGCCCACGCGCTCGCCCGTACGCTGCTCGACCGGCACGGCGTGGTCACGCGCGGCGCGGTCGCCGCCGAGGGCGTCGAGGGCGGCTTCTCGGCGACGTACCGCATCCTGGCCGCGTTCGAGGACAGCGGCCAGGCGCGCCGCGGTTACGTCGTGGAGGGCCTCGGCGCCGCCCAGTTCGCGATGGACGGGGCGGTCGACCGGCTGCGCGCGGCGGCCACCGCGCGCGAACGCGCCGACACTGACTCCCCGCACCGCGCGGTGGTCCTGGCCGCCGCCGACCCGGCCAACGCGTACGGCGCGGCCCTGCCCTGGCCCGAACCGCCGTCCGGCGCGGGCCACAAACCCGGCCGCAAAGCCGGAGCCCTGGTCGTCCTCGTCGACGGCGAGCTGACCCTCTACATGGAGCGCGGCGGAAAGACCCTGCTGGCCTGGCCCACCGACCCGGACGACCCGTCGGCCTCGGACCCCCGTCTCAGCGCGGCGGCCGAAGCCCTGGCGACGGCAGCCCGGCGGGGCGCCCTGGGCACGGTCACGGTGGAACGCACCAACGGCGTCCCCGCCCTGACCTCCCCCCTGGGCCGGACCCTCGAAGCGGCAGGTTTCCACCCCACCCCCAGGGGACTGCGCCTCCGCCCCTGACCCACCGCCCGCCTCACGCCCACCCCACGTCCCCCACCCCGCATCATGGACACATGCCCGAAGGAGACTCCGTCTGGCAGGCCGCCCAGCGTCTGCACACCGCCCTCGCCGGACACACCCTCACCCGCACCGACCTCCGCGTCCCCCGGTTCGCCACCGCCGATCTGACCGGTCGTACCGTCCTGGACGTCACCCCTCGCGGCAAGCACCTCCTCACCCGCGTCGAGGGCGGACTCACCCTCCACTCCCACCTCCGGATGGACGGCGCCTGGAAGATCTACACCCCCGGCGAACGATGGCGCGGCGGGCCCGCCCACGAGATCCGCGCCGTCCTCGCCACCGCCGGGCACACCGCCGTGGGCTACCGCCTTCCGGTGCTCGAGCTGATCCGGACCCGCGACGAAGCCGGCGTCGTCGGTCACCTCGGCCCCGACCTCCTGGGCCCGGACTGGGACGCCGGCGAAGCACTCCGCCGTCTCCTGGCGGACCCCGCCCGCCCCCTCGGCGAAGCCCTTCTCGACCAGCGCAACCTCGCCGGCATCGGCAACATCTACAAGTCGGAGCTGTGCTTCTTCGCCCGCGTGACCCCCTGGCTGCCCGTCGGCGCGCTTCCCGCCCCGGAACGCCTGGTCGCTGCCGCCAAGCGCGTCCTGGAGGCCAACCGGGACCACCCGGGACGCCGCCGCACCACCCTGCCCGCCCTCACCGCACCTCTCTACGTGTACGGCCGCTCCGGCCGCCCCTGCCTGCGCTGCGGCACTCCGGTCCGCCAGGCCGACCAGGGCGACGGCAGCCGCCTCCGCCCCACCTACTGGTGCCCCCGCTGTCAGTCCGGCCCGACCCCCTGACCAGCGTGCCCCCTGCCCGGCGCGACGCGCTCGAACCGCCGCACCCGGAGCCACACACCCGGACCCGCCTGACCGAAGCCACGCATCCGAATCGCGCACGCGGTTCTCCGCGCCCGCCCTCGGGCACCTCCGGGCTCAGGGCGGCGGGCCAGGCCCTCCGCCCGGACGGCGGCGTCGCAATGCCCTGGCCACCGCCAGCGGCCACGCCCCGGCAACCCCGCCCGGCCCCGGTATGCGCCCGTGCCCCCGCGAACGCTCCGGTTCCACACCGGCCGCGGCCGCCGGCACCACATGGACCGGCAGCAGGCTCAGCCCCCAGCCGCCCGCCGCCACCACGCCCTCGACGGCCCCCGCCTGCTCCGGCAGCAGCACGATCCGCAGTACGGCCCACCACCACACCACGCCGAGCACACACACCAGCGGAAGAACAAGCAGCGCCCCGCGTCCACGGAAGCCGCGCCATGCCATGGCTGCCTCCTCCGACCGACGCGCCAGGCGCCAGACGCTAGACGGGTCCCCCCGCACGGCGGGAGGGCGCACCGGAAGCACACCCGGCGCACCCACCCGCCCCGGACGCCACCCTGACGGCCCTCAGCCCTACGCGGTCTCCGCCCGGAACATCCAGGCGTGCTTCTCGAGGTCCGCGGTCAGCCCGATGATGATGTCCTGGCTCACCGGATCCGGCTCGCCGGTCGCCTCGACCCGCTCCCGCATGCGCCCCACCACGACACCGAGCGCGTCCACCAGGATCCGCACGGCGTCCACATCCTTGATCCATCCCGACGGCACCTCCGGGATCGCCGTCGCCCGCGCCACACTCGCGGACCGCCCGTCCGGATTGACGCCCAGCGCCGAGGCCCGCTCGGCGACCGAGTCGGAGTGCAGCCTCGCCGTGTCGACCACCTCGTCGAGCTGCAGATGTACGGACCGGAATCGCGGCCCCACCACGTTCCAGTGGACCTGCTTGGCCACCAGTGAGAGATCCACCAGGTCCACGAGCGCGCCCTGCAGGGCCTCGCCCACCGCCTTGAGATCCGCCTCGGGCAGGGTGCTCTTCACGACAGACATCCGTTTCCTCCTCGGGAACCGACGAACCGACCCTTCGCGATCCTCCCCACCATGGCACATACGCCCCAAAACGGTCACTTCGAGACAGGAAAGAGCCCCGGAGGTCCTTGAGGACCCACCGGGGCTCGTCCGCACATCTCAGGCCGCGATCAGGCGACGCAACCACGCACCACGCTCAGGCGGCGACCACATCCACCGCTTCCGCGGGTGCCGTGATCGTCACTCGTTCCTGTGGCACGCCTGCCACTGTCGTCACCGAAACGGAATTGAGCATCGGGCGTACCGGTGGACGCACCGGCTCGCTCGCGGCCGACTCCGCCAGCTCGGCCAGCGACAACTCATCACTCACTTCGCGCATGAGCTCGGACATCCGTACGTCAAGCGCGTCGCAGATAGCGGAGAGCAGTTCGGAGGAAGCCTCCTTCTGCCCCCGCTCCACCTCGGATAGATAGCCGAGTGAGACTCGGGCGGACGAGGAGACTTCGCGCAGAGTACGGCCCTGGCGTTGGCGCTGCCGACGCAGCACGTCACCAAGCAGGCGACGGAGCAGAATCATCGGTGGCTCCCTCCTCGGACCGCGTAGCCGCATCCTTCACGCCCCACCGTACCGCCTTGCGCTGCGGCCGTGCGGGGAGCGATGTCGTGTTCACTCAGGGCTGCAAACATCAATTCCCCCCGTTCTGTTCCGTATCCTGTGCCCGCGCATTTTCCTTCAGTTCGTCGGAGAGCAGGGTCAACGCGCTCCGTACGCTCTCCCTACGGATTACCGTCCGGTCCCCGTTCAACCTCAACGGGGCGACTTTCCGGGCGCCGTCCGGCCCCGCGACCGCCACGAAGACCGTTCCGACAGGCTTCCCGTCCTGCCCCTCGGGCCCCGCGACACCCGTGGTCGCGATCCCCCAGCCCGCTCCGAGCATCTGCCGCACCCCGGCCGCCATCTGCCGCGCGACCTCAGGATCCACGGCCCCGCGCTGCTCCAGAAGAGCCGCGTCGACCCCGAGGACGTCCCGCTTCAGGTCCGTGGAGTACGCCGTGACGGACCCGCGGAAGACCCGCGAGGCGCCGGGTACGGACGTCAGCTCGGCCGCCACCAGGCCACCGGTGAGCGATTCGGCGACGGCGAGCGTCTCGCCCCGCCCGGCCAGCAGCTCCAGCACCTCGGCCGCAGCAGCCCCAGCGCTCACCCCGGCCCCGCCGGCTTCACCAGCCGCAGCATCATCCACCGCACCAGCCGCATCCCCGACAAAACCCTCCGTCACCGGGACACCCCCGCGGCGATCCCGGCCCGCCGCAGCACCACGGCCTGGCGCACGTAGTCGAGCCCGGTCACCACCGTCAGCACGACCGCCGCCGCCATCACCCAGAACCGCAGCGTCGCGAGCGGCCCGGTCAGCGCCAGTACGTACATCCCGACCGCCACGCCCTGCATGAGCGTCTTCATCTTGCCGCCGCGGCTGGCCGGAATGACCCCGTGCCTGATCACCCAGAAGCGCAGCACCGTGATGCCCAGCTCCCGGAAGAGAATGACGCCCGTCACCCACCACGGCAGGTCCCCGAGCGCCGACAGGCAGATCAGCGCCGCGCCCATGATCGCCTTGTCGGCGATCGGGTCGGCGATCTTCCCGAAGTCGGTGACCAGGTTGTACGTACGGGCCAGGTGCCCGTCGAAGATGTCGGTGATCATCGCGACGGCGAAGGCCGCCCACGCCCACGCGCGCCAGGCCGGGTCGTACCCGCCGTCCTGGAGCATCAGCATCACGAAGCCGGGCACGAGCACCAGCCGCATCATGGTCAGGATGTTCGCGATGTTCCACAGGCTGGCCTGATTGACGGCCGCAGCGCCCAGCTTGCCGCCGGGCGCCGGCTTCGCGCCGGTTCCGCCCGCGGCGGATGCCGGGACTCCGGTCATCTGCCTGCCTCCTCGTCGGGTGTCCGGGAGTCGCCTCCCAGAAGGCCGTAGGGTTCCGCCACCAGGTCCACGCCCTCGGCGGCGACCACCTTCGCCATGACCATACGGCCGACCGCAAGCCCCTGACCCGTCGTGAAGAGCACCTGACCGTCCGTCTCGGGCGCCTGGTGCGCCGCCCGGCCCACCGCGCCGTCCTCGCCGTCGACCGACTCGACCAGCACCTCGACCGTCTCGCCGAGCCGCTCCTCGGCCCGCTGGGCGGTCAGCTCGTCGGCGAGGCGCGAGATGTGCTCAAGACGCTCGGCGATGACGTCGGCGTCCAGCTTGTTCTCGTACGTGACCGCCTCGGTGCCCTCCTCGTCGGAGTACCCGAAGACGCCGATCGCGTCCAGTCGCGCGCCCGTGAGGAAGCGCTCCAGCTCGCCGAGGTCCGCCTCGCTCTCGCCGGGGAACCCGACGATGAAGTTGGACCGCACACCGGCCTGCGGCGCCTTGCTGCGGATCGTCTCCAGCAGCTCCAGGAAGCGGTCGGTGTCACCGAAGCGCCGCATCGAGCGCAGCACACGGGCCGCCGAGTGCTGGAAGGACAGGTCGAAGTACGGCGCGATCTTCGGCGTGGACGTCAGTACGTCGATCAGGCCGGGCCGCATCTCCGCGGGCTGCAGGTAGCTGACCCGTACCCGCTCGATGCCGTCGACCTCCGCCAGCTCCGGCAGCAGGGTCTCCAGGAGCCGGATGTCGCCGAGGTCCTTGCCGTACGACGTGTTGTTCTCGGAGACCAGCATGACCTCCTTGACGCCCTGCTCGGCCAGCCAGCGCGTCTCTCCCAGCACGTCCGAGGGGCGGCGCGAAATGAACGATCCGCGGAACGACGGAATGGCGCAGAAGGAACACCTGCGGTCGCACCCGGACGCGAGCTTCACGGAGGCGACAGGGCTCTTCCCGAGACGCTGCCGCAGCGGCGCACGCGGCCCCGATGCCGGCGCGAGGCCGTCGGGCAGGTCCTCGGGAGGCGTGTCCTGTGCGTGCCCGGGCAGGGCCACGTCGGGGGCGCCCTGACGCTCGGCGGGGCTGATGGGCAGCAGCTTGCGCCGGTCGCGCGGGGTGTGGGAGGCGTGGATGCCGCCGTTGAGGATGGTCTGGAGGCGGTCGGAGATGTCGGCGTAGTCGTCGAATCCGAGTACGCCGTCGGCCTCGGGCAGCGCCTCCGCCAGCTCCTTGCCGTACCGCTCGGCCATGCAGCCCACGGCGACGACGGCCTGGGTCCTGCCATGGTCCTTCAGATCGTTGGCTTCCAGCAGGGCGTCGACGGAGTCCTTCTTGGCGGCTTCGACGAATCCACAGGTGTTGACGACGGCGACATCCGCGTCCGAGGCGTCCTCTACGAGGTGCCAGCCGTCCGCTGCCAAGCGGCCTGCCAGCTCCTCCGAGTCCACCTCATTACGGGCGCAGCCGAGAGTGACAAGGGCGACGGTGCGGCGTTCGGGCATGGACTCAAGACTACTTTGTCCCGGCGCGCGCCCCCGCCCCGAGGGTTCGCCGGGGCCGGGGCCCGGAATTCCGGGCCCCGGCCCCGGCCGTCCTGCCCCTGTTCCTGCCCGGCCTGCGGTCAGCCGACGCCGACCCCCGGGTCGCCCCTCGTGTAGGTCAGCCGCTGGACCTGCCCCGCCTCGAACTTGTTCCCGACCTCCTTGCCGTTCACGAACAGCTGCATCGCCCCGGCGTCACCGAGCACGAGGTCGATCTTCTCCTTGTCCGTGAAGGTCTTGGACTCGCCCTGGAGCAGGAGGCCGTCGAAGAGCAGCCTGCCGTTGTGGTCCTTCGCCGAGATCCAGCTCTTGCCCTCCTTGGCGGTGAGGGCGACCGTCACCTGGTCGGGCGGGACCGCCGCGATGGCGCTGTCCGACGGGTCGGGCTTGGGGTCGGCGGGCTTGGTGGGGGTGGGCTTGCCGGCCGGCTTCCCGGTGGCGGGCTTGGAGCCGTCGGCGACGTCCACCGAGCCGCCGCTGCCGTCGTTGCCGTTGAAGAGCGTGAAACCCACGAAGCCGACGACGGCGACGATGGCGGCGACCATCGCCGCGGTCCAGTTGGGGCGGCGCGACTCGGGTCGGATCCGTTCCGCCTCGAAGAGCGGTGCCGCGGGCGTGGGCGCGGGACGCCCGCCGTGCGCGGCGTCGTACTGCGCGACCAGGGCATCGGGATCGAGACCGACGGCGCGGGCGAGCGTACGGATGTGTCCGCGGGCGTACACGTCGCCGCCGCAGCGGCTGAAGTCGTCCTGCTCGATCGCGTGCACGATGGGGATGCGCACCCGGGTCGAGCCACTGACTTCGTCGACCGTCAGGCCTGCGGCCACACGGGCCTGCTGGAGTGCGCGTCCGATCATGGGCCGGTCGTCTTCGATCGAAGGCCGGTCGTCTTCGGGGGATCTGCCGATGGACACGGGGGCGCCTTTCGAGCGTGAGCCACCTGCTGGCTGTTCAGTCTAGGGGGGGTACGAAAGCCCGGGGCAACTGGGAGGGCGGACTTTGTACGCCATCAGAACCGTCTGACAGCCCGATGGTGACACCATTTGCCCCTCCCTCCCATCAACTGGACGTATGAACAACAGAAACGGTTGCCCACCGCCCTCTTACGGGTGAGCGTCCCCTCGGATCACCGCGAGCACCCCGTCCAGTTCATCCGGTTTCACCAGTACGTCGCGTGCCTTGGAACCTTCACTGGGCCCGACGATGTTCCGGGACTCCATCAGGTCCATGAGCCTGCCCGCCTTCGCGAAACCGACACGCAGCTTCCGCTGGAGCATCGAGGTCGAGCCGAACTGCGTGGACACCACCAGCTCGGCCGCCTGGCACAGGAGGTCCAGGTCGTCGCCGATGTCCTCGTCGATGTCCTTCTTCTTCGCCGTCCCGACCACGACGTCGTCCCTGAAGACCGGCGCCATCTGGTCCTTGCAGTGCTGGACGATCGCCGCGACCTCGTCCTCCGTCACGAAAGCGCCCTGCATACGGGTCGGTTTGTTGGCGCCCATCGGCAGGAAGAGGCCGTCGCCCTTGCCGATCAGCTTCTCGGCGCCCGGCTGGTCGAGGATGACCCGGCTGTCCGCGAGCGAGGACGTCGCGAAGGCCAGCCGCGAAGGCACGTTCGCCTTGATCAGGCCGGTGACGACGTCCACGGAAGGACGCTGGGTGGCGAGCACCAGATGAATACCCGCGGCGCGGGCCAACTGGGTGATGCGGACGATGGAGTCCTCGACGTCACGCGGCGCGACCATCATCAGGTCCGCGAGCTCGTCGACGATCACGAGCAGGTACGGGTACGGCGACAGCTCCCGCTCACTGCCCTCCGGCGGCTTCGCCTTCCCGCTGCGCACCGCCTGGTTGAAGTCGTCGATGTGCCGGTAGCCGTACGCCGCCAGGTCGTCGTAGCGCAGGTCCATTTCCCGTACGACCCACTGGAGCGCCTCGGCGGCCCGCTTGGGGTTGGTGATGATCGGCGTGATCAGGTGCGGGATGCCCTCGTACGCCGTGAGCTCGACCCGCTTCGGGTCGACCAGCACCATCCGTACGTCCTCGGGGGTCGCCCGCACCATGACCGAGGTGATCAGACAGTTGATGCAGGAGGACTTTCCGGACCCGGTGGCACCCGCGACCAGGACGTGCGGCATCTTTGCGAGGTTGGCCATCTCGTAGCCGCCCTCGACGTTCTTGCCGAGCGCGACGAGCATCGGATGGTCGTCCTCGGCGGCGTCCGCGAGCCTCAGCACGTCACCCAGCTTGACCATCTCGCGGTCGCTGTTCGGGATCTCGATGCCGACGGCGGACTTGCCGGGGATCGGGCTGATGATGCGGACGTCCGGACTGGCGACGGCGTACGCGATGTTCTTGGCGAGCGCCGTGATCCGCTCGACCTTCACGGCCGGGCCCAGCTCCACCTCGTACCGCGTGACCGTCGGTCCCCGGGTGAAGCCGGTGACGGCCGCGTCGACCTTGAACTCCGTGAAGACGTTCGTCAGTGAGGCGACGACGGCGTCGTTGGCGGCGCTGCGCGTCTTGCCGGGGCCGCCGCGCTCCAGCAGGTCCAGCGAGGGCAGGGAGTAGGTGATGTCGCCGGCGAGCCGGAGCTGCTCGGCGCGGGGCGGCAGCGGCTGGGGCTCCGCGGGGGGCGCCTTGGTCAGGTCCGCCACCTCCCCCCCGGAGCCGGACGCGGAAGCGGACGCCGAACCGGAACCCGGTCCGGAAGCCTTCGCGCGCTCCGCCCTCCCGGTCCCCGCGCGCGCGGGCGGAACGGCGGCGGAGCGCTCGGTGGAGACGCCCTGCGTCAGGTCCGCCACGAGCGCCGAGGGCGGCAGTCCGTTCAGTACGGCGCCGTCCAGCGCGGCAGCGGCGGCAGCGGCCACGTCCACGGCGTCCATGGAACGCGCGGACGCGGGCTGCGCGGAGGGTGTGGCAGAGGGCCTGCGGGGCCGGCGGCGCGTGAGCGCCTCCTCCTCGGCGAGGTCCGCGTCGTAGGCCGCGGGCGCTTCGCCCCGGCGCCCGGCCGAGCGGCGCGCGCCGGCCGGGAGCGCCTGGCGCCACTGCTCGTCGTACCGCTCGTCGTCCTCGAACTCCTCCGGCGGCATCGGGAGGATCCCCAGCATGATGCCGAGCTGCCGCAGCCGCTGCGGGATGGCGTTGACCGGAGTGGCGGTGACGACCAGCAGCCCGAAGACGGTGAGCAGCAGCAGAAGAGGTACGGCGAGGACGCTGCCCATGGTGAAGACCAGCGGCGCGGAAGCGGCCCAGCCGATCAGACCGCCGGCGGCCCTCAGCACCTCGATGCCGTCGTCGCGTGCGGGCGACCCGCACGCGATGTGGACCTGCCCGAGAACGCCGACGACGAGGGCGGAGAGCCCGATCACGATCCGGCCGTTGGCCTCGGGCTTCTCCGGATGCAGGATCAGCCGTACGGCGACGGCGCCCAGCAGTATCGGCACCAGCAGGTCGAGCCGCCCGAAGGCACCGGTCACCAGCATCTCGACGAGGTCGCCGACCGGGCCGTGCAACTGTGCCCAGGTGCCGGCGGCGACGACCAGCGCGAGTGCGAGCAGGAGCAGGGCCACGCCGTCCTTGCGGTGCGCCGGGTCGAGCCCCTGCGCGCCACGCCCTATTCCGCGGAACATCGCGCCCACGCCGTGCGCCGTCCCCAGCCAGAGGGCGCGGACGAGCCGGTACACGCCCGCGGTGGGAGACGGCGCCGCCTTGGGGGCGGGTCTGGCCGCCGCCTTCTTCGCGGGCGCCTTCTTCACGGGCACCTTTTTGACCGGTGGGGACTTCTTCGCAGCGGTCTTCTTGACGGGCGCCGCTTTCTTCGCGACGCCGGTGGTACGGCCGGCGCGCGGCTTCGCGGTGCCCGCCGTGCCCTGGGAGCCCTTGCCGGACGTACGTGAGGCCATGGTGGTGAGGTTACCGGTGCGGGCCGCGACGGACACGCGTGCCCACCGCTTCACCCGTTCGTGTCGTGGAGCGAGAAGCCGGAAACTGACGTTCCCTCACGGGACTCCGCCGCGCCCGGTCTCAGTTCTGCGAAGGGAAGGGGGGCGCAGCGCCGTTGGTGCCCGGCTCGAGCGCGTCGAGCGCCCGGCGCAGACCGGTGAGCTTGCGCTCCAGGTGAGCCGCCGTGGCGACGGCCGCGGCGTCCGCGGACTCGTCGTCGAGCTGCTTGGAGAGCGCCTCTGCCTGCTCCTCGACCGCCGCGAGGCGCGCCGAGAGCTCGGCGAGGAGACCGGCGGGCTCCCGCGTGTCGCCCATCCCGCCCGCCTGGCCGCCGCCCTCCAGCTGGAGGCGCAGCAGCGCGGCCTGCTCACGCAGTTGGCAGTTCTTCATGTACAGCTCGACGAAGACCGAGACCTTGGCGCGCAGCACCCACGGGTCGAACGGCTTGGAGATGTAGTCCACGGCACCCGCCGCGTAACCCCGGAAGGTGTGGTGCGGGCCGTGGTTGATGGCGGTGAGGAAGATGATCGGGATGTCCCGGGTCCGCTCTCGCCGCTTGATGTGCGCGGCGGTCTCGAAACCGTCCATGCCCGGCATCTGGACGTCCAGCAGAATGACCGCGAAGTCGTCTGTCAGCAGCGCTTTGAGCGCTTCCTCCCCTGACGATGCCCGTACCAGTGTCTGATCCAGCGCAGAGAGGATGGCCTCCAGCGCCAACAGATTCTCCGGCCGGTCATCGACCAGGAGGATCTTGGCCTTCTGCACCATGGCCCGCCCTCCTCGCCCCGGCAGTGCACCGGGCGCCGCCCCAGGGAACGACTCTCTTGCGTCGCCCGTCCTTGTGCCGGTCATGGTAGCCGCACCCCGCCTGTCGCCACACCCTGTCACCGCGATGTCACTGTGCACGTAGCAGAAACGCGGTGGGAGACCAGAAGGTTCCCCGTATACCGCCGGCTCACACGCCTTCGGCCACAGCCAGTCAACAACCCGTCGGGTTTCATACAGCTTACGATCACTCTCCACGCATCCACTGCTCCATCACCGAGAGCAGATGATCGGGATCGACCGGCTTCGTAACGTAGTCGGAAGCGCCGGACTCGATGGCCTTCTCCCGGTCGCCCTTCATCGCCTTCGCCGTCAGCGCGATGATCGGCAGTCCGGCGAACTGCGGCATCCTGCGGATCGCCGTCGTCGTCGCGTAGCCGTCCATCTCCGGCATCATGATGTCCATCAGCACGAGCGTCACGTCGTCGTGCTGTTCCATGACTTCGATGCCCTCCCGGCCGTTCTCCGCGTACAGCACGGAGAGCCCGTGCTGCTCCAGCACGCTCGTGAGCGCGAAGACGTTGCGGATGTCGTCGTCGACGATCAGCACCTTCTCGTTGTCGAACATGATGCCGCGACGCGGCTCGGGCGCCGCCGCCTCCTGTCCGCTCTCGGGCCGGGGCTCCTGGGGGGCCGCCTGTGCCTGCACCGCGGCCGCGGGCTGACCGGACTGCCCCGGCAGCGCGGACCGCTGCTCGGCGGCGCCCACCGCCTTGCGGCGGCGCCGGAACAGCCCGGCGGGACCGGTCTGCGGGGCGGAGGGCAGCCGGACGGGGCCGGTGTCGGTCGGCAGTTCTCCATCGGCCGCCGCGGCGGCGGCGCGCAGCGGCTCCATGCCGCCGGGCGTGAGCTGCGGGTAGCCCTGCGGCGGCAGCTCGCTCGGGTGCAGCGGCAGGTAGAGCGTGAACGTCGAGCCGCGGCCCGGCTCGCTCGCCGCGTGGATCTCGCCGCCCAGCAGCCTGGCGATCTCCCGGCTGATGGACAGTCCGAGACCCGTGCCTCCGTACTTCCTGCTGGTGGTCCCGTCGGCCTGCTTGAACGCCTCGAAGATCACCCGCATCTTGCTGGCCGCGATCCCGATGCCGGTGTCGGTGACCGAGAAGGCGATGAGATCGGCGTCCGCGTCGCGCAGCGAGCCGGCCTCCAGCAGCTGCTCACGGATGGCGTCCGGTACGTCGGCGTTGGCCGGCCGGATGACGAGCTCGACGGCCCCCGTGTCGGTGAACTTCACCGCGTTGGACAGGAGGTTGCGCAGCACCTGCAGCAGCCGCTGCTCGTCCGTGTGCAGCGTCGCGGGCAGCTCCGGGGACACCCGTACCGAGAAGTCGAGTCCCTTCTCGGCGGTGAGCGGCCTGAAGGTCGCCTCCACGTAGTCGACGAGCTGGACCAGCGCGATCCGGGTCGGGCTGACGTCCATCTTGCCCGCCTCGACCTTCGACAGGTCGAGGATGTCGTTGATCAGCTGGAGCAGGTCGGAGCCGGCGCCGTGGATCGTCTCGGCGAACTCCACCTGCTTCGGGGAGAGGTTGCCCTCCGCGTTGTCCGCGAGCAGCTTCGCCAGGATGAGCAGGGAGTTGAGCGGCGTACGCAGCTCGTGCGACATGTTCGCCAGGAACTCCGACTTGTAGCGCATCGAGACCGCGAGCTGCTCGGCGCGCTCCTCCAGGACCTGCCGGGCCTCTTCGATCTCGGTGTTCTTCACCTCGATGTCGCGATTCTGCCGGGCCAGCAGCTCGGCCTTCTCCTCCAGTTCGGCGTTGGACTCCTGAAGGGCCTTCTGCCGGTTCTCCAACTCCGCGGAACGCTCCCGCAGTTGCTCGGTCAGCTCCTGCGACTGCTCCAGCAGCACCTCGGTCTTCGTATTGACGCTGATGGTGTTGACGCTGGTCGCGATCATCTCGGCGATCTGGTTGAGGAAGTCCTTCTGGATCTGGGTGAAGGGCTGGAAGGACGCCAGCTCGATCACGCCGAGGACCTTCCCCTCGAAGAGCACCGGCAGCACGATCACATGCGCGGGAGGCGCCTCGCCGAGTCCGGAGGAGATCTTGAGGTAACCCGGCGGCACGTTGTCCACCAGGATGGTGCGCTTCTCCTCCGCCGCCGTGCCGATGAGCGTCTCACCGGGCTTGAAGGAGGTCGGCATGGAGCCCGCCGAGTAGCCGTAGCTGCCGCGCATGCGCAGCTCGTACGGGCTGTCCTCGTCCGCCCCCACCTCGGCCGTGCCGCGCGTCGACAGGGCCAGGAAGAACGCGCCGTGCTGCGCCGAGACCACCGGCGTGAGCTCGCTCATGATCAGCGAGGCCACGTCGTCGAGATCGCGGCGGCCCTGCATCAGACCCGAGATACGGGCCAGGTTGCCCTTGAGCCAGTCCTGCTCCTTGTTGGCGAGGGTGGTGTCGCGCAGGTTGGCGATCATCGTGTTGATGTTGTCCTGGAGGACCTGGATCTCGCCGCGCGCATCGACATCGATCTTGAGATTGAGGTCGCCGCGGGTCACCGCGGTGGCCACCGCCGCGATGGCGCGTACCTGCCGGGTCAGGTTCCCGGCCATCTCGTTCACGGACTCGGTCAGGTCGCGCCAGGTGCCGTCCACGTCGCGTACGCGCGCCTGGCCGCCCAGCTGGCCGTCCGTACCCACCTCACGGGCGACCCGCGTCACCTGGTCGGCGAACGACGACAGCTGGTCCACCATCGTGTTGATCGTGGTCTTGAGCTCCAGGATCTCGCCGCGCGCGTCGATGTCGATCTTCTTGGTCAGGTCGCCCTTGGCGATGGCGGTGGTGACCATGGCGATCTGGCGGACCTGTCCGGTCAGGTTCGACGCCATCGAGTTCACGGACTCGGTGAGGTCCTTCCACGTACCGGAGACGCCAGGGACGCGCGCCTGGCCGCCCAGCTCTCCTTCCGTACCCACCTCGCGGGCCACGCGCGTGACCTCGTCGGCGAACGACGACAGCGTCGTCACCATGGTGTTGACGGTGTCGGCGAGCTGCGCGACCTCGCCGCGCGCCTCGACCGTCACCTTCTTCGTCAGATCGCCGTTGGCGACCGCCGCCGAGACCTGCGAGATGTTCCGCACCTGCGACGTCAGGTTGTTGGCCATCAGGTTGACGTTGTCGCTGAGGTCCTTCCAGATGCCGGTGACCCCGCGCACCCTGGCCTGACCGCCGAGGATGCCCTCGGTGCCCACTTCACGGGCGACCCTCGTCACCTCGTCGGCGAACGACGACAGCTGGTCGACCATCGTGTTGACGGTCGTCACCAGTTCCAGGATCTCGCCCTTGGCGTCGACGGTGATCTTCTTCGACAGGTCGCCCTTGGCGACCGCCGTCGTCACCTCGGCGATGTTGCGCACCTGTGAAGTCAGGTTGTTCGCCATGAAGTTGACGGACTGGGTGAGGTCCTTCCACGTACCGCTGACGCCCTGGACCTCCGCCTGGCCGCCCAGGATGCCCTCGGTGCCCACCTCGCGGGCCACCCGGGTCACCTGCTCGGCGAAGTTCGACAGCTGGTCCACCATCGTGTTGAGGGTGTTCTTCAGCTCCAGGATCTCGCCGCGCGCGTCCACGTCGATCTTCTGCGACAGGTCACCGCGGGCCACCGCGGTCGCGACCTGCGCGATGTTGCGGACCTGGGCGGTGAGGTTCCCGGCCATGCCGTTCACGGAGTCCGTCAGATCGCGCCATACGCCGGCGACGCCCGGCACCTGCGCCTGCCCGCCCAGCCGGCCGTCCGTACCCACCTCGCGGGCCACCCGGGTCACCTGCTCGGCGAACGACGACAGCTGGTCCACCATCGTGTTGATCGTGTTCTTCAGCTCCAGGATCTCGCCGCGCGCGTCCACGTCGATCTTCTGCGACAGGTCACCGCGGGCCACC
Source organism: Streptomyces enissocaesilis (assembly GCF_039533765.1). Classification (NCBI taxonomy): domain Bacteria; kingdom Bacillati; phylum Actinomycetota; class Actinomycetes; order Kitasatosporales; family Streptomycetaceae; genus Streptomyces; species Streptomyces enissocaesilis. The sequence goes on from NZ_BAAAUD010000010.1 coordinate 153,931, forward strand.
GCGGTCGTCACCTGGGCGATCTGCCGTACCTGAGACGTCAGGTTGCCCGCCATGAAGTTGACGGAGTCGGTCAGCTCCTTCCACGTACCGCTGACGCCGTCCACCCGCGCCTGGCCGCCGAGACGTCCCTCCGTACCCACGTCACGCGCCATCCGCGTCACCTGGTCGGCGAACGACGACAGCTGGTCCACCATCGTGTTGACGGTGTTCTTCAGCTCCAGCATCTCGCCGGAGACGTCGACCGTGACCTTCTGCGACAGATCGCCGTTGGCCACCGCCGTGGTCACCTGCGCGATGTTGCGCACCTGCCCGGTCAGGTTCCGGAACGCCGTGTTGACGGAGTCCGTCAGGTCCTTCCAGGTCCCCGCCGCGCCCGGCACCTGCGCCTGCCCGCCCAGCAGGCCCTCGACGCCGACCTCCCGCGCCACCCGCGTCACTTCGGAGCCGAAGGACTGGAGCTGGTCCACCATGGTGTTCACGGTGTTCTTCAGCTCCAGCATCTCGCCGGCGACGTCGACCGTGACCTTCTGCGTCATGTCACCGTTGGCCACCGCCGTCGTGACCTGCGCGATGTCCCGCACCTGCGTCGTGAGGTTCCGGAAGACCGTGTTGACGGAGTCCGTCAGGTCCTTCCAGGTCCCCGCCGCGCCCGGCACCTGCGCCTGCCCGCCCAGCAGACCCTCGCCGCCGACCTCGCTCGCCACCCGCGTGACCTCGTCCGCGAACGTACGGAGCGTCTCGGTCATCTGGTTGATCGTCTCGGCCAGCTGGGCGACCTCGCCCCGCGCGCTCACCGTGACCTTGCGCGACAGATCACCATTGGCGACCGCCGTGGTCACCTCGGCGATCCCCCGCACCTGCGCGGTCAGGTTCCCCGCCATCAGGTTGACGGAGTCCGTCAGGTCCTTCCACACACCCGCGACACCGGGCACCTGGGCCTGACCGCCCAGCTCGCCCTCCGTACCCACCTCACGCGCGACACGGGTCACCTCGGAGGAGAACGACGACAGCTGGTCGACCATCGTGTTGACGGTGTTCTTCAGCTGGAGCATCTCGCCGGCCACATGCACGGTGACCTTGCGTGACAGGTCGCCCTTGGCGACCGCCGTCGTGACGAGAGCAATGTCACGCACCTGGGCCGTGAGCCGGTACGCCATGGTGTTGACGGAATCCGTCAGATCTTTCCATGAACCGGACATACCGCGCACCTGGGCCTGGCCGCCCAGTTTGCCCTCGGTGCCCACCTCGAGCGCGACACGGGTCACCTCGTCCGTGAACGCCGACAACTGGTCGACCAGGTTGTTGACCGTACGCCCGACCTTCAGGAACTCACCACGCAGCGGATGCCCGGCGCCCTCCGCGCCGTCGCCCCCCTGCGTCCGCAGTTCCATCCGCTGATCGAGATCACCGTCCGCCACCGCGGACAGCACCCGCCCGACCTCGGAGACAGGCCGCGCGAGATCATCCACCAGGGCGTTCGACGCGTCGATCGCGGTCGCCCAGGAGCCCTCGCAGGCCCCCGTCTCCAGCCTCTCGGCCAGCTTCCCCTCGCGTCCGACCATGCGCCGCACCCGGGCGATCTCGCCGGTCAGATGCAGATTCCGGTCGGCGACCTCGTTGAAGACAGCGGCGATCTCGGCCATCACCCCGTCGCCCGAGACCGTCAGGCGTTTACGGAAATTGCCGTCCCGCATCGTCACAAGGGCCTGCAGCAGCCTGTTCAGGGCCGCCGTGTCCACTTCGGTTGTCCCATTGTTCCGGGACCGTCCGCCTTTTGCGCGCGTGCTGGTGCTCCGCGCGGCTGCGCCAGACTCCACCGTGTCCCTCCCGCAGGGGTCGACCGTACTCACCGGGCTGTGCCCGAAACACTCCCAGTGTTTCACCCTGGCCGAACCAGGCCATAACAGTTCGGCAGCTTCGCACACCCCTCCCCGCACTCCCGGGGCGGAAACACCGGTGACCGGCATCCGCACGGGCACCGAAGGTAAGTAACCTGGTTTCCGGCTGACCAGCCGCCCCGGTCCGCCCGGCGGGGGCGGTGACGCGAGATCCACCACCGGGCACCGGAGGGGCGGGCCGATCATGGCAGAGCCGGGCGTCGAGACGCGTACGAGGAGTTCTGTGATCACCGCGCGGGCGGCTGCCAGCTTCGACCCCGTGGGACGGTCCGTCGCGACCGCCCGCGCTTTTGTCAGGGACACCCTCCAGGGGTGGGGCTACGCCGACATCGTGGACGACGCCGTCGTCCTCACCAGCGAGCTCGTCACGAACGCGGTGGTGCACGCCGGCACCACCGCCGACGTGCTCTGTCTGCGTACGGACGACGGCGTCCGCGTCGAAGTCGGCGACCGCTACCCCGAGCGCGAGGTCCCGCTCCAGGGCACGGCCCAGTCCTTCGGCAGCCCCGACCGCGAAGGAGGCCGCGGCCTGCTGCTGTGCGCCGCCCTCGCCGCCCGCTGGGGTGTCGAGTACGCACCCACCCGCAAACACGTCTGGTTCCAACTGGACCTCCCCCAGCGCCCGGTGGGCATCCGCTCCGCCGGCCCCGTCCTTCCCGTCGAGCTTCTCCCGGTCGCCGACGGCCGCATCCGCGTAGCCGTCGTCCAGATCGACCGCTCCGGCGCGATCAACGCCTGGAACGAGGACGCGGAAGAGCTCTTCGGATACGCCGCCGAGCAGGTCACCGGCAAGCAGCTCACCGACTTCGCCGCCTGGCCGCACAGCCCCGGCATGGCCACCGGCATCGCGGACGCCCTCCAGCTCTCCCGCTGGGAAGGCAGCTACGGCGTCCGCTGCGCCGACGGCCGCACCCTCGCCGTCTACGCCTCCCACCTCCGCGTACGGGACACGTCCGGCGAGCCCTCCACCGTCTGCCTCCTGGTACGCGACTTCGAACGCGCGGTGATCCAGTCCCCTCAGCGCACCCCCTCCGACAGCATCGGCGGCCCCCTCTCCGAGGGCCGCACGGCGGATCCCTTCGAGGTCTTCATCGGCTCCCCCGCCCCCGACGACCTCGACGGGCTCCTCCAGCGCACCGTCGAGCGCTCCCGGGACATGCTGGACGCCGACTCCGCCTTCCTGCTCCTCGCCACCGACGACGAGACCGAGCTGGAGGTACGGGCCACCACCGGCCTGCCCTCCGCCCGCCAGCGCTTCGCCCGCGTCCCCGTGGAGGCCGGCACCGGCCGCTACGGCTCCGCCCGCATGCCCGCCGTCCACGAGGACCTCACGGCCGTCCCGGGGGCCGTCCCGCTCCTCAACGGCACCGGCATGCGCTCGGTCGTCACCGTCCCCCTCAAGGTCGAGGGCCGCCTCACCGGCTCACTCGGCGTCGCCGCCGAAGCCCCCGGCCGCTATTCGAACGAAGACGCCCTGCGCCTCCAGTTCGCCGCCGACCGCATCGCGCTCGCCGTCGAATCGGCCCGCCTCGGCGAGCTGGAGCGCCTCCGCCGGGGATCGCTCTCCTTCCTCGTCGAAGCCTCCGACCTCCTGGCCGGCACGCTCGACCGCGACCAGACCCTCGCCCTGATGGCACAGATGACGGTCCCCACCCTCGCCACCTGGTGCGCCGTCTACACCATCGCCGACCAGTCCTCCGAGCCGTACCTCTCATTCGTACTCCACGAGGACGAGGAGCGCATCGACGGCCTCAAGGCCCTGCTCTCCAAGATCGCCCCTCCGGAGCCGGTCCCGACCCCCGGCGCCCGCATCTGGGCGGCCCCCGGCGAAGCCGCCCACCAGGCGGCACTCCGTACGTCGATGCGCAGCCTCGGCCTCGGCTCCACCCCGCACCTGGGCTCGGGCATCGGCACCACACTCGCCACGGCGGCAGCGGTCGGCGGCGAGACGGTCGTACTCCCCCTGGTGGCCCGCAACCGCGTCATCGGCATGCTGACCCTCGGCAAACCCACCGACGACCACTTCCGCCAGGAGATCCTCGAACTCGCCGAGGACCTCTCCCGCCGCGCTGCGCTCGCCCTGGACAACGCACGGCTGTACTCCGAACGCATGGCCATCAGCCAGTCCCTCCAGCGCAGCCTGCTCCCCCCGGAGCTCCCGCACGTCCCGAACGTCGAGGTCGAAGTCATCTACCGAGCGGCGGGCGAGGGCAACGAGGTCGGCGGCGACTTCTACGACCTCTTCCCGATCCGCGACGGCGCGTACGGCTTCGCCATCGGCGACGTCTGCGGTACGGGCCCCGAGGCCGCCGCCGTCACCGGCCTCGCCCGTCACGCCCTGCGCCTCCTCGCCCGAGAAGGTTTCGGCGGCCCCGCCGTCCTGGAACGCCTCAACGCGGCGATCCTCGACGAGGGCGCCCGCAGCCGCTTCCTGACACTCCTGTACGGCGAGCTGTGGCCCCAGGAGGACGGCAGCGCCGTTCTCAAGGTCGTCTGCGCGGGCCACCCCCTCCCCCTGCGCCTGCGCCCGGACGGCACGGTCGAACCGGCCGCCGAACCCCAGCCGCTCCTCGGCGTCATGGAGGACCTGGAGCTGTACGAGGAGATGGTCACCCTCGACCCCGGTGACGTACTCCTGTGCGTCACCGACGGCGTCACCGAGCGCCGCGAAGGCACCCGCATGCTCGGCGACGACGGCCTGGCCGAGGTTCTGGCGACCTGTACGGGCCTGACGGCCGGCGCGGTCGCCTCCCGCATCCTGCGCGCCGTGGAGCGCTTCGCCGCGGAACCGGCCTCCGACGACATGGCCATCCTCGCCATGCGCGTCCCGATGCCGCACGCCCCCCTGTAGCAAGTAGGGGAGTACGCGGAAGGCCCCCGCCAACCGGCGGGGGCCTTCCGCGTGTTGAGCCCCAATACGGAATCGAACCGTAGACCTTCTCCTTACCATGGAGACGCTCTACCGACTGAGCTATTGGGGCCTGCGCTGCGCTGCGGCAACGGGGTAAAGCATACCCGAATCCGAAGGTGTTCCGAACACACCACTCCTCCGGGCAGGGCGGCGGACACGGCCGAACCGGAAGTCCGCGTCAACGCGACCGTCCTGGTGGCGGAGTTCTTCGCCCACCACCCCGATACCCCCCAGAACAAATGCCCTAGAAGGCCGGTTGAAGAAGCCCGCCGAGCGCGTTGCAGGCAGCAACGACGCGCTGGAGATCCCTGCGCGACAGCGGCCCGCCGACGGGCAGCGCGAGCGTCTCGTCGGCGGCGCGCTCGGTCTCGGGCAGACAGACCTCCTGCCGGAAGGCATGCATCCGGTGTACGGGCGTCTTCACGGGCACCTGACACTCCACCCCCCTGCGTCGCACAGCGCGGGCGAAGGCGTCACGGTCGGGCCGCCCGTTCCCGGGAACCCGGACGACGTACTCCTGATACGTATGCCCCGCACACGCTCCCGGGGTCCGCACCCCGGTGAGCCGCCGGTCCAGGTAAGCCGCCCGCACCTGCCGCTGAGCCAGCACACTCCGATCAGGCCGGCCGTCCCCCTCACGGTGCTCCACCACAAGAAGCCCCCGCCGACGCCCGAGCTCCTGCAAGGGCCGCACGCCGGCCAGGTACCCGAATCGCGGTACGGCGACAATGGCGGCCGTACGCGACGTCAGGGCAGCCTCAGCAGCCTCCGGATCCAGGCAGTACGTCGCCTCGTCGATGTCAGCGAAAACGGGCCGGGCACCAACAGCCAGCACAGCCTCGGCCACCTCGACGTTCCCGTACGCCGACACGATGACCTCGTCGCCGGCACCGACACCCGCGGACTTCAGCATTCCGATCGTCCCCATGTCTGGGGATGTTCGTCGTACAACGTGAACACCAAGTAACAAGGCATAAAAAAACGCTGGTCTCTGAACCGAAGTTCAGAAACCAGCGTTGAATGATTGTTCGGCGGTGTCCTACTCTCCCACAGGGTCCCCCCTGCAGTACCATCGGCGCTGAAAGGCTTAGCTTCCGGGTTCGGAATGTAACCGGGCGTTTCCC